>CALMNY010000078.1 GCA_937872125.1 uncultured Candidatus Competibacteraceae bacterium
GGCCAGATGGTGGATCAGGTGCTGGCCTTGCCGGAAGGCGAGCGGCTGATGCTGCTGGCGCCGGTGGTCAAGGAGCGCAAGGGCGAACACGTCAAGCTGTTGCAGGAACTGCAAGCCCAGGGCTTCGTGCGCGCCCGCATTGACGGCGAAGTGGTGGAACTGGACAGTCCGCCGCCGCTGGATTTGCGCCGCAAACATACCATTGAAGTCGTGGTGGACCGCTTCAAGGTCCGCGCCGATTTGGGGCTGCGGCTGGCCGAGTCGTTCGAGACGGCGCTACGGCTGGGGGAAGGCGTGGCGCGGGTCGCGTTTCTGGACGAGCCGGAGCGGGCCGAACTGCTGTTCTCCGCCGGCTATGCCTGTCCGCTGTGCGGCTACAGCCTGAGCGAACTGGAGCCGCGCCTGTTCTCTTTCAACAACCCCGCCGGGGCTTGCCCGGAATGCGACGGGCTGGGGGTCAAGCAGTTTTTCGATGCCGAGCGGGTCGTGGCACATCCGCATCTGAGTCTGGCGCGCGGGGCGGTGCGCGGCTGGGACCGCGAAAACTTTTATTATTTCAAACTGATCAACGCGCTGGCGCGGCATTACAGCTTTAATGTGGACCAGCCGTTCCAGGAGTTGCCGGAGCGCATCCGCCACCTCATCCTCCACGGCAGCGGCCAGGAAACCCTCGAGTTCGAGTACACCAACAGTCGCGGCGAAACCTACCATCGCCGCCATGCCTTCGAGGGCGTGATTCCCAACATGCAGCGCCGCTACCGGGAAACCGAATCGAACCTGGTGCGCGAGGAGCTGGCGAAGTATCTGAGCAGCCAGCCCTGTCCGTCCTGCCGGGGCGCGCGACTGACCCGATCCGCCCGCCATGTCTTCGTCGCCGGCCACAGCGTGCCGGAAATCGTCGCGCTGCCCATCGGCGCGGCCCGCGAGTTCTTCGGGCAACTGAGCCTGGCGGGCTGGCGCGGTGAAATCGCCGCCAAAATCGTCAAGGAAATCAACGAGCGGCTGAATTTCCTGGTCAACGTCGGGCTGGATTATCTGAGCCTGGAGCGCAGCGCCGACACGCTGTCCGGTGGCGAGGCGCAACGCATCCGGCTGGCGTCGCAAATCGGCGCGGGGCTGGTCGGGGTGATGTACGTGCTGGACGAACCTTCGATTGGCCTGCACCAGCGCGATAACGCCCGCCTGCTGGCCAGCCTGTTGCGGCTGCGCGATCTCGGCAACACCGTGATCGTGGTCGAGCACGACGAGGAGGCCATTCGCACCGCCGACCATGTGGTAGACATGGGGCCGGGTGCGGGCATTCACGGCGGGCGGGTGGTGGCGCAGGGGACGTCCGCCGCCATCATGGCCTGTTCCGAGTCGCTGACCGGGGCCTATCTCAGCGGTCAGCGGCGGATCGAACTGCCGGCCCAACGCACGTCGCCCGATCCCAAAAAGCAGCTACGCATCGTCGGCGCGAGCGGTAACAATCTGAAAAATCTGACGGTGGAGATTCCGCTGGGGCTGCTGACCTGCATTACCGGTGTCTCCGGTTCCGGCAAGTCCACGCTGATCAACGACACGCTGTACCGCTACGCCGCCCGCGATTTGAACAACGCCAACGAATCGCCCGCGCCGTGCCAGGATTTGCAAGGCCTGGAGCAGTTGGACAAGGTGGTGAACATTGATCAGAGCCCCATCGGTCGCACGCCGCGCTCCAATCCCGCGACGTATACCGGCCTGTTCACCCCGATTCGCGAACTGTTCGCCGGCGTGCCGGAATCACGGTCGCGCGGCTATCAGCCGGGCCGGTTCAGCTTCAACGTCAAGGGCGGGCGCTGCGAAGCCTGTCAGGGCGACGGGGTGATTCAGGTGGCGATGCACTTCCTGCCCGACATCTACGTGCCCTGCGACCAGTGCCACGGCCGGCGCTACAACCGGGA
>CALMNY010000079.1 GCA_937872125.1 uncultured Candidatus Competibacteraceae bacterium
CCGCCGCCCGGTCGCCGGCGATGACCCGCGCCTTGATCATGGCGTAGCGTTCCCAGTCACGGCCATGATTCTGGTAGTAATCCTCGAAGGCGGCGAACGAAATCGCCAGCGGCCCGGAATCGCCGAATGGGCGCAAACGCATGTCCACCCGGTATACAAACCCTTCGGCGGTCGGTTCGGCCAGCGTCTTGATCAGCCGCTGGCCCAGCCGGCGGAAGAATTCCTCGTTGCTGACCGCCTTCGCTCCGTCGGTCTGGCCTTGGCGGGGATAGGTGAAGATCAGATCAATATCCGACGAGAAGTTGAGTTCGCGCCCGCCGAGCTTGCCCATGCCGATCACGACCAGCCGTTGCAGCAAACCTTCGGCATCGCGGGGTTCGCCGAAACGCCGGACCTGCCAGCCGTGCAACTGCTCCAGCGCCGCGCCGACCAGGGATTCCGCCAAATCGGTCAGATCGCCCAGCGTCTCTTCCAATCCGGCCAGTCCGGCCAGATCGCGCCAGGCGATGCGTACCATCTCTCGACGGCGGAACCGGCGCAGCGCCACGCTAAGCCGGTCTTCATCGGTGGCTTCTGCGAACGCCTTTTCCAGCCGGCGCGCGTAACCATCCGGCGTGTAGCGGGTAGCCAGATCGCCGCTGGCGAGCAGATCGGCCAGCAGCGCCGGCTCGCGGATGCAGGCGCGGGCGACGAACTCGCTGCCGGCCCAAACTGCGACCAGTTGTTCCAGCACTGCGCCGGCGGGAGGATTGACGTCCGCCTGGCGCGTCGCAGCCGCGAAGGCTTCCCAATGTCGGGCCACATCGGGTTGCAACGGTTCGGGCAGCCGGTTCAGACATTCTTCGAGTAGTACCATTTCTCAATTAGATATGATGCTTTTCAGGAGGTTGAAGAAGGTATTGTAGAAACCATACAGTACCTGGTGGTTCAACCCGTTAGCATCAACTCCTCTGAAATATTACTTGTTACTCTCGTCTGGAACCGGCCAGGCGATTTGCCCACTGGCCCAGATATTCCTTGAACGCCCGGCTACTGTCAGCCAGTGCCTGGGCGTCAGGCAGCCAGCGCAGCAGATGGGCGTTGTTAACGGAGCAAATCTCAAAATCGGTCGGCGCCGGGATAATTTCAAAATCGCTGACGCGAAACAGCGCCAGGGCGCGCGGCATGTGCAGCGCTGAAGTCACCAGCAAAACGCGCCGAGCGCCGTGTGCTTGCAAGAGGGGCAGGGAATAATCACGGTTTTCCCGGGTGGTGCGGCTGGCGGATTCCTGGAGAATGGCGGCGGCGGGCACCCCCCATTCTTGCAGCAATTCGGCCATGACCGAGGATTCTGGTTGCTCAACGCCGCTCCAGGGCAGTTGGCCGCCGCTGACCAGCACCCGAGGCGCCTTCCCGGCGCGGTACAGGCGGGCGGCGTACCAAACGCGATCAGCCGCCGCCCCCAGATTCGGATCGAGCCGTGCGGGCGCCGCCGCCGCTTCCATCGCCCCACCCAGCACTACAATGGCGTCAGCGGTCGGCAATTGTTCGATCTGCATCGCTGGATAACGTTGCTCAAGTGTGGCGCGCAACCAGTCGCTGAATACCGGCGTGGACCACAGCCACAGCCAACCCAGCGCGATGCTCAGCAACACTCCGCCCAACCGCCGGCGACCGCGCCAAAGCAGAACGCCGGCGCCACCGGCCAGCAGCAGAGACGCCAGCAGGGGATAAGCGATCTGGCTGAGAATCTTGGTCAGGAGCAGCATGGTGGTATACCAGCCTCAGCGCCGTGGGTAAATTACCGCTCTACCAGCGGCGCCTGGCGCCCGCTCCCTGCGGGCGCTTTACAGCGCACGAATACTGGCCTGACGGAAGGCCTGGCGCATGTCCTCGAAGGTCCGCGCTACTGGAAACTGTGGAAATTCATCAATGACGTTCTGGGGCGGGCGAAACAGGATGCCCGCATCGGCTTCAGCCAGCATCGCTGTATCGTTGTAGGAATCGCCGGCGGCGATCACCCGGAAGTTAAGGCTATGGAAAGCCCGTACCGCCTGGCGTTTGGAATCGGCCTGGCGCAGGACGTAACCGACGATCCGATCATCCACCATCTCCAGCCGATGACAAAACAGCGTCGGCCAGCCGAGTTGCCGCATCAGCGGTATGGCGAATTCATAATAGGTATCCGACAGGATCAAAACCTGGAACCGCTCGCGCAGCCAGTCCAGGAACTCGCGCGCCCCCTCCAGCGGCCCCATGCCCGCGATCACCCGCTGAATATCGGACAGCTTCAGGCCATGCTGGTCCAGCAACGCCAGCCGGCCCCGCATCAGTTGATCGTAGTCAGGAATATCGCGAGTCGTCAGTCGCAAGGCCTCGATGCCGGTGCGCTCGGCGACATTGATCCAAATTTCCGGAACCAGAACCCCTTCCAGGTCCAGGCAAGCAAGTTCCATGAACGTCCCCCTGTAGGCTGCCGTCCGCGCCACACTGACGGTCGCCCGGAACGGTCGAAATTAAAGATGGTGAGCGGCGGTAACGCTAACCTGTTTGCCGCTATCACCGCAACAACGGCTACGTTTATGCCTGTTGGTTACCGTTCTGAAGCGCGCTTCAGCGCAACACGTCTTCCTCGGTGATGAGCTCCGCCAGTTGTTCAGTGTTAAGCCGCAGACGCAGGGCTAATACCGTAATCAGATCTACCGCCGCCCTCGGGTTCTGCTCCAGAAACGGCATGAAGTCCTTGCGATGGATCCCCAGCAACTCGCAGGGCGTCAGCGTAATCGCAGTGGCTGAACGCCCACAACCGTCGAGCATGGCGATTTCGCCAAAGATTTCGCCTGGTCCGAGCGTACCAAGCACGATCTCTCGTCCTTCCCGATTCGCCACGCTGATCTTCAGCCGCCCGCTCAGCACCACAAGCATCTCTTCGCCCGCATCGGCTTTCTCAAACACGACATGCTGCGCTGGCAGGGTCAATACTCGCGCCAGCGCGGCAATCTTTTCCAGATGACCGGTAGCTAGATGGCGAAACAGAAAGCTCTTCCTGAGCACTTCGTATTTCTGCGGCTTGGGCGTCGGCGCCTTGGCTTCCGCACCCAGCGCCAGAATGCTATGCAACTGGCTGGCGATCAGGGGCCGCTTGATGCAGACGTAGTCCGATTCGAACACTGGCGTAGCGGCGGCCAACACCACCCGGGTTTCCGGAAAAACCTGTCGCAATTCATTCCAGCTCACCATGGCCGAGGGATCATCGGCATTGACGATCACCAGATCGGCGGCATCCTGGCTATTGAGCGCTAGTTGATAGGCCTGATCCCGGTTGCTGGCCAACGACAGGATGTTGCGGATCATTCGCCGATCCCTCTCTGTAAACCCTATCGTGTTCACGGTTATCGTTTTAGTAACCATCTCTTACCCCCCACGCGATCATTTCTCTGTTGAATGGCCCATTGAACTTCACATCGTGATTCTACCCAGCCGGCAAGGCGCTGCATCGCAGCACACAGCAGTACTATAATCCTATTCAGTCATCTCACCGGAGCGGTCGCGTTACCATGCCCATCACCTGTTCTCAACCGGTCAACAGCGCCGGGCCTTGCCATCGCCGGCGGCGACTGTCGGCCGCTCTGTTCGCTGCTGCGATCCTGCTGGTCCTGGCGATTCCGTTATCAGGCAACGCCCAGCCTTACTCTGGCGGGCGCGATGAGGAGGGCTATTACGACGAACGCGACCCCAGTGAGCGCGGCGCAGGTCGTCGGGGCGGCTATCCTGCCATCGTGCGTTGTGAATCTGCCGATCAGCGTTACCGCCACTGTCGGGCGGACACCGAAGGCGGCGCGCAACTATACCGCCAATTAAGCAAAAATGCCTGCCGTTATCGTGAGACCTGGGGTTACGACCGACGCGGTGTCTGGGTGGACCAGGGCTGCCGGGGTGATTTCCAGCTCCATACGGGGCGCAGCGGCGGCGATGGCGCGCAGAAAGACAAGGACCCTACCGCCGCAGCGATCGTCGGCGGCGCCGTGGCGCTGGGCGTGGTTGGCGCGTTGCTGGCGGATAAGGACAAGAACCAGAATGAGCAGCGTCCAGCCTGGATCGTGCGCTGCGAATCCGGCGGCGATTACCAGCATTGCCGGGCCGATACTCACAACGGCGTGCGCCTGTATCGCCAGCTAAGCCAGTCGAGCTGTCAATATAATGATACTTGGGGGTACGACCGGCGTGGCGTCTGGGTAGACCAGGGCTGTCGCGCCGAGTTTGCGCCCCCCTGAACGCCTGATCCAACTTCCTTCCAGCCTTGGTCCACACCAGCGTTCGCTGGCCAGCGACAGCCGGCGGAGTTGGCTACAAGCGGATGTGCAAGAAGTTAAAAGTAGTCGGTAGTAGTCGGTTTTAGCGCGGCCACTGTATCGCAATTCACCACCCTAACTTTAAAGTGACAGCACTGTCCACCTTGAACCCTGAACTCTTTCCAAGGTTCACTGTATGGTCTAGAGTTAGACTGCTCTAACAGACGACAGACCCGGGCCGTTCAGAACCTCACCTTATAGATCAGCCATGGCTACCAATCCCAGTAATGTTATTACCCAGCCCGGCGGCCAGTTGGTTGGCTTGGCCCGTCAGATCGTGCAAAACCATCTGCTTGACGAAGCCGCCGCGATCAAGGCGACCGAGCAGGCGCGCAAGGACAATATTCCATTCGTTACCTACCTGGTCGATAACAAACTGGTCCGCGATAAGGATATCGCCCGCATCGCCGCGCGCGGCTTCAATCAACCGCTGTTCGATATCGACGCCCTGGATCTTGATCCGACGGTCGTGCGTCTGGTTGACAGCAAGTTGATCCGCCAGCACCACGCCCTGCCTTTGTATAAACGGGGGCGCCGGTTGTTCGTGGGCGTCATTGATCCCACCAACCTGCGGGTACTGGAAGACATCAAGTTTCAGACCCGGCTGGATATCGAACCGATCGTGGTCAGCGAGACCCAGCTCAACAAAGCATTGGACAGCTCGCTTGAAGCGCCAGCAAGCAGCATGGTTGATGAAGAGGTAGGCGACCTCGACTTCAGCACCGAAACCGATGCGGCGGCGAAAATTGAAACCCTGACCCAGGGCGACGCCGAAGACGCTCCGATCGTGCGCTTTGTCAACCAGGTCATCATCCAGGCCATCAATCGTGGCGCTTCCGATATTCACTTTGAGCCTTACGAAAAAACCTATCGAGTCCGACTCCGGCAAGACGGCATGCTGGATGAAATTTACAAGCCGCCAGTCGCCATGGCGCCGCGTCTGGCCGCCCGGCTCAAGATCATGGCCCAGCTCGACATCGCTGAGCGCCGGGTACCGCAGGACGGGCGCATCAAGCTCTATCTCACCAAGCAACGGGCCATTGATTTTCGCGTCAACACCCTGCCCACGATGTGGGGCGAAAAAGTGGTCATGCGCCTGCTCGATCCCGCCAGCGCCCAGATGGGCATCGAAGCCCTGGGCTATGAAGATTATCAAAAGGAACTGTTTCTCAAAGCCATCCACAAACCGCAGGGCATGGTGCTGGTGACCGGCCCCACCGGCAGCGGCAAAACCGTCTCTCTGTATACAGCGCTCAACATTTTGAATACCGCCGAGGTCAATATCTCCACCGCCGAGGATCCGGTGGAAATCAACATGGCCGGCATCAACCAGGTCAATGTCAATCCCAAGGTCGGGATGACTTTCGCCAATGCCTTGCGCGCCTTCCTGCGCCAAGACCCGGACATCATCATGGTCGGCGAGATCCGCGACCTGGAGACCGCCGAAATCGCGATCAAGGCGGCCCAGACTGGTCACATGGTGCTGTCCACCCTGCACACCAACAGCGCGCCCCAAACGTTGACCCGGCTGATGAACATGGGCGTGGCGCCCTATAACATCGCCTCCAGCGTCACCCTGATCATCGCCCAGCGACTGGCGCGGCGGTTGTGCCCGCACTGCAAGGAAGAGATCAAGATTCCACCGGAACAACTCATGAGCATCGGCTTTCGCCAGGATGAGTTGTCTGAACTCACCATCTACAAGGCCGTCGGTTGCGACCAGTGCAACCATGGTTACAAGGGCCGGGTTGGCGTTTACGAGGTGCTGCCGGTTTCCGAAGAGATCGGCCGGATCATCATGGCCAACGGCAACGCGATCCAGATCGCTGATCAGGCGCGCAAGGAAGGCGTGAACGACCTGCGCCAGTCGGGCCTGAACAAGGTTCGCCTGGGGCTGACCAGTCTCGAAGAAATCAACCGAGTAACAACGGAATAACGGTCGTGGCTACCCAACCAAAACTGGCGAAAACCAAAAAGAAGGAAGAAGAACCCACGTTCAAGTGGGAAGGCACCGACAAGCGGGGCGTTCGGGTCAAGGGCGAACTGCGCGGGGCCAACCAGAACATGATCAAGGCTGAACTGCGCCGGCAGGGCATCCTGCCATTGCACGTCCGCAAGAAAGCCAAGCCCTTGTTTACCTTTGGCGACAATATCGTTCCCAAGGACATCATGCTGTTCTCCCGCCAACTCTGCACCATGCTCGGCTCCGGTATCGCCGTGGTGCAGGCACTGGATATGGTCGGCCACAGCAATCGCAAGACCAAGGTCAAGGAACTGATCCTCAGCATCAAGGCCGATGTGGAAAGCGGCACGGCGCTCTCGAAGGCCTTTAGCAAGCATCATATTTATTTCAATGATCTGTACTGCAGCCTGGTGCATGCCGGCGAGGAAGCGGGCGTCCTGGAGGATCTGCTCGACAAGGTGGCGACCTATCTGGAAAAGACCGAGGCGCTGAAGGCCAAGGTCAAGAAGGCGCTGACTTATCCCGCCATCGTGCTGGTCTTCGCCTTTGTGGTCACCGCCATTCTGCTGATCTTCGTCATCCCGACCTTCGATGACTTGTTCAAGGGCTTCGGCGCTGAGCTGCCGGCCCTGACCCGGATGGTGATCGATATTTCTCAGGTGTTCCAGAAGAACTGGTACCTCATCCTCGGCGTGCCGGTGGTGGCTATCGTCGGTTTCGTGGAAGCCCGCCGGCGCTCGCGGACCTTTTATCAGTGGCTGGATCGCATGGTTTTGAAACTACCGCTGATTGGCGATCTGGTCGCCACCTCAGCCAACGCCCGCTTTGCCCGCACCCTGTCCACGCTCTTCAACGGCGGCGTGCCGCTGGTGGACGCCATGCTCAGCGTGGCCGGCGCCACGGGTAATTACGTCTACGAAAAGGCGGTGCTGGACATGCGCGAAGCGGTATCCATCGGCCAGCAACTAAACTTCGCCATGCGCCAGAGCAGCCTGTTTCCGGACATGGTGGTGCAGATGGTGGCGATTGGTGAAGAAGCCGGTTCGCTCGGCGACATGCTGGCCAAGGTGGCGGATTTTTACGAGGCGGAGGTGGACCAAAAGGTGGATACGCTGACCACCATGATTGAGCCGCTGCTGATGGCCTTTCTGGCCGGCATCGTTGGTACGCTGGTAGTTTCTATGTACCTGCCGATCTTCAAGCTGGCGGCTGCGGTCTGACGGCAACCGCGTGATGACTCTCCTGGAACTGCTCGCCGGCTCGCCAGTGTTGTTTATCATTCTGGCCGTGGTGTTGGGCCTGATCGTCGGCAGCTTTCTCAACGTGGTGATTTACCGCCT
>CALMNY010000080.1 GCA_937872125.1 uncultured Candidatus Competibacteraceae bacterium
CCCTGGTTTACCGAAATGCTGGCGGCCATCGGTCAGCCGAAAGGGAAAAAGCTGGCAGTCAGCCACTAACGAAGGACCCTCAATCCGCCGGGATGAAGCCGCGCCAGCGCACGGTTCATTCCGGCGCGCTGGTTGCGGTCAGCGATACCGCCGCCGCTGGCTATTTCGATCCAGCTCTCGCAGCCGTTCCAGTTTTTCGCCGATCCGCCCTTCCAGCCCGTTCACCGTCGGCTGGTAGTAGCGGGCCTCCTTCAGCGGTTCGGGGAAATAGCACTCCCCCGCCGCATAAGCATTGGGTTCATCGTGGGCGTAGCGGTAGCCCGTACCGTGGCCCAGTTCCCGCGCCAGCGCGGTAGGCGCGTTGCGCAGATGGGGCGGCACTTCCAGCGTGCCATAACGTTCGACATCGCGGCGGGCCGCGCCAAAGGCGGTATAAACCGCGTTGCTCTTGGCCGCCACCGCCAGATAGACCACAGCCTGGGCGATGGCCAGTTCGCCCTCCGGACTGCCCAGCCGTTCCTGCGCCTCCCAGGCGTTCAGCGCCAGTGGCAGGGCGCGCGGATCGGCGTTGCCGATGTCCTCGCTGGCCATGCGCACCACCCGCCGGGCGATGTACAGCGGATCACAACCGCCATCCAGCATCCGGGCCAGCCAGTACAGCGCCGCGTCGGGGCTACTGCCGCGCACCGCCTTGTGCAGAGCCGAAATCTGGTCGTAGAACAGATCGCCGCCCCGGTCGAAGCGCCGCCCGCTCCCGTCGCTCAACACGGCCGCCAACGCGATTTCCAGCGTTTCGCCGCGCGCCTCGGCCAGTTCCGCCGCCAGTTCCAACCAGATCAGGGCGCGGCGGGCGTCGCCATCAGCGGCCTGCGCCAGCCGGTTCCGCGCCTCCTCCGCCAGCGGCCAGCGTCCGCCCAGCCCCCGTTCCGGCTCGGCCAGCGCCCGCTCCACTACCTGGCCGATGGCGGCCGCGTCCAGAGCATTGAGCACGTAGACCCGCACCCGCGACAGCAGGGCGTTATTGAGGGCAAAGCCGGGATTCTCGGTCGTGGCGCCGATGAAGGTCAGCGTGCCATCTTCGACGTAGGGCAGAAAGGCATCCTGCTGGGCTTTGTTGAAGCGGTGGACCTCGTCCACGAACAGCACGGTACGGCGCTGCTGGTCGCGCCAGAGGACTTGAGCGCGCTCCACCGCCGCCCGCACTTCGCGCACCCCGGCCATCACCGCCGACAGCCGGATAAACTCGGCCTGGGAGGCGCTGGCCAGCAGTTCCGCCAGCGTGGTTTTACCTGTACCAGGCGGTCCCCACAGCACCATGGAATGCGGCTGGCCGCGCTCGATGGCAGTCCGCGGCGGCTTGCCCGGCGCCAGCAGATGAGGCTGACCAACGAACTCGGTCAACTGGCGCGGCCGCAGCCGGTCGGCCAGTGGCCGGCGGGGATCAGTGACCGTCCTGTCAGCCAGCGTCACCGACCACGTCCACGCCGGGCGGCGGGGTAAATTTCAGCAGAGCGGGGTCGAGCGTCGGGTTGCGCTCCAGCTTCTGGAAATCCAGCCGGGTACGCTGGCCGAAACTGTCTTCCAGCTCCAGGCTAATCAGAGCATCGCCCCGGAACGCGACTCGCAGCAATCGAAACTCCGGTTGCGGTTGCTTGGGCGTCAGGTCGTACCAGTCCAGCCCGTCGCGGTTGCGAACTCCACCGACGGTAAACGCCTCTTCAATGGGCGCCGCGCCGCTCAGCAACGCCAGCGGCGTAGAACCCAGCGCCTGATCCAGCTTCCGCACTGTGACCTGGGCCAAAGCGACATCATAGGCCCACAGCCGCTCGCCGTCGGCGACGATGACTTGCTCAGCGGGCGTGCGATAGTTCCAGCGAAACTGGCCTGGTTTGCGCATCAACATCTGGCCGCTGGACGCTTGCAGCACCTGCCCCCGCTCGTCGAATACCCGCTGGATAAAATCCGCCCGCAACGATTGCAGGCTATGAAAGTAACGCTGCACCGGTGAAGGCGCCGCGGCTGACGCGAGCGAAGCCAGCATCAGAATAATCAGTGCCAATAAACGTATCACGTTGCGCTCTCAAAAGTTGCCCACGGTAAAGACCGTAAAAACCGGAATCGTTCCACCACCAGATTCTCCCGACTCATGCAGATTTCGTTCCTGTTGTACCAAGACAACCTGTGTTGCATAGCAACAATTTTTTGTTGCATCGCAAGAACAAATCGGTTATGACAAGGACTAAAGAGACAGAGATTCAATTTACAGAGGATATCCAGCCATGCCAGTTATGACCGATTCACATCCAAGCCACATCGTTTGCCCGCATTGCAAGCGGCCAGTAGCGGTGGCGCCCGGCCAGCAAAGTGCTTTGTGCGCGGAGCACGGCAACGTCGTGCCGATGCGCAGCGTGATCGTCAACCCACCCTTGGCGCCCCAACCGCCCAGGCTGGCGATGGCCAGCTAAGCGCTTAGGGCGGTGGCGGAGCGAGCACCTCGCGGCTGCCATTGGTTTGCAGCGGCCCCACCACGCCCGCCGTCTCCATCTCTTCCACCAACCGCGCCGCCCGGTTGTAACCGATGCGCAGCCGGCGCTGCACCCCGGACACCGAAGCCCGCCGTGATTCAGTCACGATGCGCACTGCTTCGTCGTACAGGGGATCGCTCTCGCCGCCGCGCCCGCCGCTATCCGCTTCCTCCATACCGTCCCCTTCCTCGCGCGACTCGGCCAATACGTCATCCATGTAATCCGGCGCGCCGGTTTGCCGTAGATAATCCACCACGCGCGGAACTTCATGATCGTCCACGAACGCGCCATGCACCCGCTGCGGCAATCCGGTGCCCGGCGGCAGGTAGAGCATGTCGCCATGGCCCAGCAGTTGTTCCGCGCCCATCTGATCGAGAATGGTGCGGGAATCCACCCGTGACGACACCTGAAAAGCGATCCGGGTCGGAATATTGGCCTTGATCAACCCGGTGATCACATCCACCGACGGCCGCTGGGTCGCCAGAATCAGGTGGATGCCGGCGGCGCGCGCCTTCTGCGCCAGCCGCGCGATCAGCTCCTCCACCTTCTTGCCGACGATCATCATCATGTCAGCCAGTTCATCAATCACCACCACGATGAACGGCAGCGGCTCCAGCACCGGGATTTCGCCCGCAACGCCACCCTCCCCCGGCTTCCAGAACGGGTCGGCGATACTCTCGCCCGCGGCCTGCGCATCGGCCAGCTTGCGATTGAAGCCGGCGATATTGCGCACCTTGAGCGCCGCCATCAACCGGTAACGACGGTCCATCTCCACCACACACCAGCGCAGGGCGTTGGCCGCTTCCTTCATATCGGTGACTACCGGGGTCAACAGATGGGGAATGTCCTCGTACATGGACAATTCCAGCATCTTCGGGTCCACCAGAATCAACCGGACCTCCTGAGGCGAAGCCTTGTACAACAAACTGAGCAACATGGCGTTGATCGCTACCGACTTGCCCGATCCGGTGGTGCCCGCCACCAGCAGGTGCGGCATCTTCGCCAGATTGGCGATCACCGGATTGCCGCCGATGTCCTTGCCCAGCGCCAGGGTCAAAGGAGACATCGCCTGACCGTAAACCGGCGTCTCCAGCACCTCGCGCAGATAGACGATCTCGCGCTGCTGGTTGGGAATCTCCAACCCCACCACCGACTTGCCGGGGATGATTTCCACCACCCGCACGCTGATCACCGACAGGCCGCGCGCCAGGTCCTTGGCCAG
>CALMNY010000081.1 GCA_937872125.1 uncultured Candidatus Competibacteraceae bacterium
TCACTGGTCAAGCGGGCTAAACGGCTGGATCTGCAACCCACGGTGATTGCCGCTCGTCCAAAATCACCATGATCTTCCTACCTACGGTAACCCTGTTGTTGTGGAAATTCCCCTCCTTGGCTAAGGAGGGGTGGCGCGAAGCGCCGGGGTGGTTCGAAACGGCGATTCCACAAGCAAGATTTGGGAGCGCCATACACCCATGAGCCGCCTGCAAGACCACTCCTGGCGCGTCAAGTACAGCGCCGACGACGGCGACCTGATCGCGGAGTTCTACATCCCCGCGCTGGCCTGCGCCGTGCGCTACGACCGCACCACCGGCTATTTCTCCGCCGATACCCTGACGCTGGCCCTGCGCGGCATCGAAGGCTTGGTCCGTAATGAAGGCCACATGCGGCTGATCGTCGGCTGCACCCTCGACGCCCCCGAAGTGGCCGCCATCGAACGCGGGTTGGAACTGCGCGACGCCATCGCCCAACGGCTGCTGACCGTCCCGCTCGCGCCCACCCTTCCTGCCCATGCCCCCGCACTGGAACTGCTGGCGTGGCTGGTGGCGCACGGCATTCTCGAAGTCAAGGTGGCCTTGCCCTGCGACGCGCGGCGCTGCCCACTGCCCGGCCCAGCTCTGTTTCACGAAAAATCCGGCATCCTCGAAGATCAAACCGGCGCCATTCTGGCGTTCAGCGGCAGCCTCAACGAAACCGCCGCCGGCTGGCAAAGCAACTGGGAGAGTTTTCACGTCTACACCGGTTGGAGCGGCGGCGTGGCGCACATCGCCGAGGAAGAAAAAACCTTCGCCCGCTTGTGGAACGACCAGGCCCAGCGGGCGCTGGTCGTACCGATTCCGGATGCTGTGCGGCAAAACCTGCTGCGCTTTCTCCCGCCCGATGGCCAACTGCCGCAGCGGCTGCAACAAAGCGAGGAAATTCCCCCCCTGCCAAGGGGTGGTGGCCCGGAGGGACGGGGGGGTTTACCGTCCAACCACCCCGGCGCTGACGCGCCACCCCTCCTTGCGAAGGAGGGGAATCAAGAAAGTGAGAGAATCGACAACCCTCGCCAGGTCATCTGGAGCTTCCTCCACCGCGCCCCGGCGCTGCCCAACGGCGGCGAGCGCATTGGCGAAGCCACCAGCGCCGTGCAACCCTGGCCGCACCAGATCCGCGCCTTTCAGCGGATGTACGACGCTTGGCCGCCCAGGTTGCTGATCGCCGATGAAGTGGGTCTGGGCAAAACCATTCAGGCCGGCTTGGTGCTGCGGCAGGCCTGGCTGGCGGGCAAGGCCCAGCGCATTCTGATTCTCGCCCCCAAGGCGGTGCTCCAGCAGTGGCAGATCGAACTGCGCGAGAAGTTCAACCTCAACTGGCCGATCTACGACGGGCAAAAACTGCACTGGCAACCCTCGCCCGGACTGCGCGCGCTGCAATCCACCTCGCAAGCGGTCAGTCGCCAGGAGTGGCACCGGCGCCCGGCTGTCCTCGCGTCCAGTCAGCTCATGCGCCGCGCCGACCGCGCCCCCGAACTCCTGAACGACGCCGAACCGTGGGATCTGATCATTCTCGACGAAGCCCACCACGCCCGGCGTAAGGGCGGCGGGCTGAGCCACGATAACCAGCCCAACCAACTGCTGCGGTTGATGCGGCAACTGCGCCAACGCACCGCTGGCCTGATTCTGCTCACCGCCACCCCGATGCAAATCAGCCCGGTGGAAGTCTGGGACTTGCTGGCCTTGCTCGGCCTACCGCCAACATGGGAACTGGACGCATTCCTGCGCTTCTTCGAACTGGCCGCCGCGCCGCTGCCGCACAACCAGCAACTGGCGCAAATGGCGGAATTGTTCCGGGCGGCGGAAGCCGAATATGGCGCGGTCAGCACGGCCATCGCGCAAACCTTCATGCCGGGCCAGAGCCGACTCAAGGCCGGCAAGGTGCTCAACATCCTGCGCGCCGCATCGCAGGTCGCCTTCAACTCCCTGGAATCCGACGAACGCCGGGCGGCCGTGCAGTTGATGAAGGCCTACACGCCCCTGCGCCGGCTGATCTCCCGCCACACCCGGCCACTGCTGCGGCGCTACCATCAGGCCGGCAAGCTGCCCCTGCGGATTGCCGACCGGCAGGTGACGGATCGCTTCGTGACCCTGACCCCCGCCGAGCGGTCGGTCTACGACGCCGTCGAGGACTACATCGCCACCACCTATCAGAACGCCGCCGACACCGAACGCACCGCAGTAGGCTTCGTGATGACCATTTATCGGCGGCGGCTGGCCAGCAGCTTTCACGCCCTGCACCGCACCCTGGAAAAACGCCTCGCAGCCACTCGCGGCGACCAGCCAGACCTGTTCGCCCAGGACGTGGCGCTGGCCGAAGACGTGCTCGATGACGACATCGCCGAGGATGCGATGGATGCCGACGACGCGGCGCAACTGGAACAGGCCGCGCTGAACCGTGAGGAGCAGAGCGACATCGAACGCTTGCTTGGCCTGATTCGCGCCCTGCCGCCCGACACCAAAGCCGGCCGCCTGCTGGCCGAACTCCAGACCTTGCGCGCCCAGGGTTATCCCCAGGCGATGATCTTCACCCAGTACACCGACACCCTGGATTTCCTGCGCGAACTGCTGGTCACCGATTTTGGCGCGGCGGTGTTGTGCTTCTCCGGGCGCGGTGGGGAAATCCGCGACGGCGCCGGCTGGCGGGTGATTGCCCGTGATGACATCAAGCAGCGCTTCCGGGCCGGTCAGGCGGAAATCCTGCTGTGTACCGACGCGGCGGCGGAAGGGCTAAATTTCCAGTTTTGCGGGGCGCTGCTCAATTACGACATGCCCTGGAACCCGATGCGGGTGGAACAGCGCATCGGCCGCATTGATCGCCTGGGGCAACAGTTTCCCGTGATCCGCATCGTCAACCTGCACTATGAGGACACCGTGGAAACCGATGTCTACCTGGCGCTGCGGGAACGGATTCAGTTGTTTGAAACCTTTGTCGGCCGGCTGCAACCGATTCTGGCCAAACTCCCTGGCGCCTTCGCCCAAACCGCTTTGCAGGACGCCGACCAGCGCCAGAAAACCCGCCACGACCTGCTCGACGACTTGAAGCGTGACCTGGAGCAACCGGCGCCGGGCGGCCTCGACCTGGATGAGGTCACCGAGGCGGCGCTGGAAATGCCGCCCCGGCCACCGGCGCTGTACGACCTTCAAGACCTGGGTCGGTTGCTGAAACGGCCCGAGCTACTGCCGCCCGGCATCGAGGTTGCCAAGACCGGCGGCAAGAAGGATCGCGCCTGGCAACAGCCGGGCATGTTGGAAGCCGTCCGCGTCACCACCGATCCCGTGTATTACGAGGAGCACGCCGACAGCGTGGAGTTGTGGTCGCCGGGCAATCCGCTGTTTCCCAGCGAACCGCTCAGCGGCGAAATTGACTACCCGACCGAGGCCGCGTTTCGGGCGGTTTTGACTGGCCCGGCATCGAGCTATCCCGCGAAAAACCCGGTCCTGGGACCCGATTGATGGGGCAGATTCGATCTCCGCAAGGAGTCAAGTGATCGAAACCGAGCACGCGCGGGCGTATCGTCCAGTATCGGCCACTGCCCGTCCGATTGACGCCCGCCCGCTGGCTGGCGTAGTTTGAAATCACTACTCCTTTAGGCGGTCCTCCGCCCCGCCAACGCGGTTTTGTCGAGGCACTATGACCAAAAACGAATAAGGCCCTACGGATGTAGGGCCTTGATTTTATTGGTGGGCCGTGTGCGATTCGAACGCACGACCAACAGATTAAAAGTCTGCTGCTCTACCGACTGAGCTAACGGCCCACGAAAGGGCGGTCATGTTACAACAATCCACCGAAATCGCAAGTCTTTGATGAACACGTCAGCGTAAAGACTGCAACCGCCGTTCGGCCAGATTGGCCGCCTGGGTGTTGGGATAGACCTGCGCCAGCTTTTGCAGCACGTCGCGCGCCCGCGCCACATCGCCCTGCTCCCCATAGATGTAGCCCAGCTTCAGCAGCGCATCCGGCAACCGCTCGCTCTGAGGATGGTTCAGACCGAGGGCGATGAACGCTTCCTTGGCCGCGTTATAGTCCCGGCTCAGGTAACAGGCTTCGCCCAGCCAGTATTGGGCGTCGCCCGCCAGGTCACTGTTCGGATGCGCGCTGAGAAAGCGCCGCCACGCGCTGATCGCTTCGGGATAGCGACCTTCGCGCAATTCGCCCAGCGCCGCGTCGAACTCAGCCCGCTCCGCACCGGCGGCAACCGGCGGCGTGCTGGCGGCGGGTTGAGTCGGCGCGGGTTGACTGCGAGCCTCCTCCGGCGGCTTCACGGCCGATGGGGCCGGGGGTGGCGCGGTGGGCGGCGCTACCGGCGGCGATGGGTAGGCCGGATAGCTGGGGGCGGCCCGTTCCCGGAGGAATGTTTCGAGATGATGCCGTTGCCATTCCAACTCGCCGCGAATCTGCCGGATCTCGGTTTCCAGTTGCTCGATGCGTTCGAGCAGTTCCAGAGTCAGCGCATGATCCGGCGGCTCCTGAGCGTGAACCGCACCAGGCGGCAGCCAGCCGCCCAGCAGTAGCGCCATCAGCCATGGGAAACCGTACTTGGCCATGAGCAGGGCGCACCCGTCAGTAAACGATTTCTACGCGCCGGTTCAGCGCGTAGCTCTGTTCACTCTGGCCGGCGGCGGCGGGCCGTTCCTCGCCGAAACTGACGACCCGAATCTGCTGAGGCGACACGCCGGTGGCGATCATGGCCTGGCGCACGGAATTGGCGCGGCGCTCGCCCAGCGCGATGTTGTACTCGCGGCTGCCGCGCTCATCGGTGTGCCCTTCCAACTGGGTGATGATGCGCGCATTGCCGGTCAGGGTGCGGGCGTTGGCCGAGATGACCGCCTGGCCTTCCGATGGGATTTCGGAACTGTCGAAGCCGAAGTAAACAATGCGATCCGCCGCAACGGCGCCACCGCCGGTGGTCGCTTGACCGGGGGGTTGCTCGCCGCCGGTTTGGCCGCCCGCGACAGCGCCTCCGCTGGTGTCGTAGGTGTCTTGCTGGATGGGGGCCTGACCATAGGGATAGCTGTAGGCGTCCTGTCCGGGTTGTGCGGTAATGCCCTGTTCGGTCACGCTGTCCTGTGGTGCGGTCGTTTGCTGCTCGCCGGTGGTCTCACCGGTCGAGGCGCAGCCGGCTACCAGTGCGAATGCGGCGGCGGCGATCAGGTGGCGGGTAAAGTGTTGCATGGCGATGCTCCCCTCACTGAAGTAAAAACGAAATTTAGCGGCCATAGGGCGCCCAGACTGGATCGCGGCCGTTGCCGCGCAGGACGAAGTCCTGTTTGATGCGGCCATCCAGAGATACCGCGGTCAGGCGTTGACCATTGGAATAGATGATCATCTTGCCATTGGGCGCGAAGCTGGGCGATTCGTCCAGCCCGCCGGAGGTCAATACCCGGAACTGGCGGGTTTGCAAGTCCAGAACGGCGATATGGAAGCGGCCGCCGCGCCGATGCACCATGGCGATGTAACGACCATCCGGTGACACGGTTGGGCGGGCGTTGTAATCGCCCTCGAAGGTGAGCCGTTGCGCCGCGCCGCCGCCGGGGCCGATCCGGTACAACTGCGGCGAACCGCCCCGATCCGAGGTGAAGACGATGCTGCCATCCGGCAGCCAGACCGGCTCGGTATCAATGGAACTGCCGCTGGTCAGGCGGACAGGACTTTGGGTCGCCAGGTCGAGCGCGTAGATTTCCGGATTGCCGTCCTTGGACAGGGTAAACGCCAGGCGCTGGCCATTCGGGGACCAGGAGGGCGCGCCATTGATGCCGGGCGCGGCGGATACCACGCGCCGGGCGCCGCTGTAGACATCCTGCACGATGATCTGTGGCCGGCGTCCCTCGAAGGAAACGTAGGCCAGTTTGCCGCCATCCGGTGACCAGGCCGGTGACATGAGCGGCTGGCTGGAGCGCAGGATCACCCGGGGATTCTGGCCGTCGGCGTCAGCGACCACCAGATACCAGGAGCCGCCGCCGCTCGCGATATAGGCGATGCGGGTGCCCGCCAGGCCTTTCTCGCCCGTGAGCTTTTCGTAGATCAGATCGCTGATCTTGTGCGCGACCGGCCGCAACTGGTTTGGCGCTACGTCAAAGGACAAATTCAGCAACGGGGCGCCCTGCGCGCCGGCCAGTTGGAATTGCACGATATAGCCACGGGCGCCGCCGGGCTGAGCCTGGCCGGTGACGGCGTAATCCGCCCGTGATCCTGCCGGCTGCGGCGCAATTTTACCGGTTCGTTGCAAGTCAGAGGCGATGATGCCGGCGATATTCTCAGGCGCTCCGCCGCCAAAAGACGCAATGGCGATGGGAATGCCGCCGCTTTCGATGTCCTTGGTGACATCAATCGTCAGTTCAGCATGAGCGAACGAGCCGACTCCAAAAAAGAGCATCAGCGCTCCAATAGTTCTTACCAACGATTTCAAGGACTAGCCTCCTTTAAAAGCTAACTCTACGGTTGATGTCGGTAGCTTACTTGGGTCTGAATCTTAGGATAAAGGTAGGGCGCAACTCTTTCGCCACGGCTGAATCACCGGGCATTGGTAACGGCGACGCGCGATGGGTTGCCGCGAGCGCGGAGTTATCAAACAGGCTATCACCACTACCCTTCACGATCTGAACATTGGTTACTTGACCAGAAGCGGTCACCGTTATTCTTAACAAGCAAACCAATCCTCCTTGGCTTGTAGCTACAGGATTCCATCGCTGCTCTACATGCGGGCCGATCACGTTTTCAGCGTGATGCCTGGCGGTTTCCTGAGCGGCCAGTTCCTGGGCTAATTTACGGGCTTCTTCGGCCTTGCGCTTGGCCTCTTCGGCGGCGGCCTGACGTTTGGCCTCTTCCGCCGCCTTGCGCTTGACCTCTTCGGCGGCGGCCTGACGTTTGGCCTCTTCCGCCGCCTTGCGCTTGGCCTCTTCGGCGGCGGCCTGGCGTTTAGCTTCTTCGGCGGCTTCACGCTTGGCTTCAAGCGCGGCCTGACGTTTGGCCTCCTCAGCCGCTTCACGCTTGGCCTCAGCAGCGGCTTCGCGTTTCGCCTCTTGCGCGGCTTGCCGTTTGGCCTCAGCGGCGGCTTCGCGTTTCGCCTCTTGCGCGGCTTGCCGTTTGGCCTCAGCGGCGGCTT
>CALMNY010000082.1 GCA_937872125.1 uncultured Candidatus Competibacteraceae bacterium
GTGATCAGCCGTTCCGGCGTGCGCCAGACCAGCATCCCGCGATCCAGCATGTCCACGATGCAGATCAGCTCGGTCTTGAAGGTTGCGGTCGGGGTTTTGCCATCCAGTTCGGCCAGCAGGTTGACGGCGGCGGCCCGCGCCTGCAAATCGGCCATGTGGGCCTGTTTGGGCATCCAGTCCGGTCCCGGAAAGCTGCCGGCGTCGCCAGCGACATAAACCCGCTCCCAGCCGGGAACCCGGCACTGGGCATCGGCCCGGATCATCCCGCCGGGCGATTTCGGCAATTCCGTCTGTTCCAGCCAGGCCGGACCGGTCAGACCGGGCATGAACAGGATCAGATCGGCGGCGAATTCCCCGCCTTCCGTGACCACTTTGTCGGCCTCGAAGCGGACCATTTTCCGGCCCAGCCGGGTTTCGACGCCGAGTTTCGCCATCCGCTCCAGCAGTTTGGCGACCGCCGGCGGACCCATGCGCTGGCCCGGCTGCTCGGCGGGACTGAAAAACACCAGCTTGAAGCGGTCGCGGCGGCCTTGCCGGCGCAGCAGGGCGTCTATGCCGAACAGAAACTCGAACATCGGCCCGCCGCGCACCGCCGCCGGCTCGTTGGGATTGCCGGCGAAACCGAAGGCGATGACGCCGCCGCTCAGGGCCTGCACCCGGTCGCGGATCGCTTCCGCCGCCTCGATACTGGCGCAGGGAATCAGGGCGTGCTCGATGCCGGGCAGGCGTTTGATGAACCGCCCGCCGGCGGCGATGATCAGTCCGTCGTTGTCCACTGGCCCGGCGTTGGTCAGCACGCGTCGGCCCCCCTCGACCAGGCCGGTGACGCTGGCCTGATGGAAGCGGACGTCCTGCCGCAGCAGGAAAGCGCGCAGATCAATGCGCAAATCCTCGCCTTGGCGCAGACCATCGGGAATCCAGATCAGGCTGGGATAGAACACAAATTCCGGACGTGGGGCGATCAGGGTGATCTCGGTGGCCGGAGCCAGCGCGCGGATGCGCTGGACAGCGGTCAGGGCGGCGAAACCGGCGCCGATCAGGGTGATGCGATGCATGGCGATTCTCAAGGTTGATGGGAGGGTAAATGATTATCCCATTCCGGCACGGCGCACCCCATGATGAATCGCAACGCCGCCCTGCCCTGCTTTACAATTTCCGGTCAGGTTGCACGAGCCAGTCGGGGACGGTATGAGATCAATGACGGATGAATAATCACAACCCGCCAATTGGCGTGTTCGATTCCGGGGTGGGGGGGCTGTCGGTGTTGCGGCGAATTCGCGCCGATCTGCCGCATGAAACGCTGCTGTACGTGGCGGATTCGGGCCATGCGCCCTACGGCAGCAAGCCCGTGGACTTCGTCGCACGCCGCGCGTTCGCCATCACCGAATTCCTGCTGGACCAGGGCGCCAAGGCGGTAGTCGTGGCCTGCAACACCGCCACGGCGGCGGCCATCGCCCGGTTGCGAGCGCATTTCAACCTTCCGATTATCGGCATCGAACCGGCGCTCAAACCGGCTGTGGCCGAGACCCGCTCCGGGGTGGTCGGCATTCTGGCCACCAGCAACACCGTGCGCAGCGACAAGTTCGCTGATCTGCTCGATCAGCACGGCCACCGGGCGCGGGTGATGGTGCAACCCTGCCCTGGCCTGGCCGATTGCGTCGAACATGGAGAATTGAGCGGCCCGCGCCCCCGCGCCCTGCTGGAACGCTATCTGGAGCCGCTGCTCGCTGCCGGTGCGGACACGCTGGTGCTGGGCTGCACGCACTACCCGTTTCTGACCCCGCTGATCCAGCGGCTGGTTGGCCCGAACGTGACCATTCTCGATCCCAGCCCGGCAGTGGCGCGGCAACTGCGCCGCCGACTGGAAGCAGCGGAACTGCTGGCCGATGGCCGTGCAGTTGGCGGCGAACGCTATTTCACCAGCGGCGCTCCTGAACCAACCGCGCGGTTGATGGCCCGGCTACTGGGCCAGCCGGTCACCGTCGAGATTCTGCCCGAACGCTTTGGGCAAAGCGGACCGTTTCATGCCTGAACAAACGATGGGTCTGGCGCCGCACCTGATCAAGTGCGCTGACTGTCCACTGATGCGGTCTGGAATTCGCGCATGAACTGATCCAGGCTGCCCCGCCCCCCCAAACCCGGCTTCACAGTCCATCAGGGTACAGATAGCTAAGCGCCTGGACCCATCCGTATTAGACGACCAGAACTTGCTTTTGTGCAACGCACAATTTTTGCTATTATTTCACTGTTTGCCATTTTGGGGGCTGACCCACAAGAAAAATCATGTACATCGCCGATGATCCAACCCTGGCGCTGATCACCCGTTTTGTGGGAGAAGCCCACGATCTCAATCTGTCCGATGCGGAATTTTTACTCCAACAGATCGCCGCCATTGAACAATACATCGGGCAGTTTCCCGACCACGAGCGGCAAGCGCGGGCGCTGGAATGGATTGAGACTTACGCCCGCCGCTACCGTCAACAGTGGCAAAAACAGGCGGCGGTCGGGGTTCTGGCCCAGGCGCGCTGCCCCGACTGTCCGCTGGACGGCGGCAACCGAACGACGCCGTGCGCGATTCACGACCGATGGCTGGAACTGCTGCGCCGTTACGCCGCCACTGAAATTTCCTCACGCGAATATGTTGAGGACTCCCTCAAACTGCTGGGCCAGTACAAGGACCGGCTGAAATCAGGGCGGATCCGCCGGCAGCGGCAAACCGCTCAAATGCCGATTGCCATCTAGCGTTTCAACCGGCTGGATTGACGAATGGCAGGGCGGATGAGCGAAGCGCAATCTACCCTGCCTGATCATTTCGTCGTTGACGGAACACCAACCGCAAATGGTATTTACGATGCGGTATCTTCTTCCACAAGGACGTGGGCATGTTCCATCGCCACCCGCGACGCCTTACGCCCGGACAGCCAGCTAAAGAACATCGGGATGAAGATCGTGGCGATGAAAGTCGCCGCCAGCATCCCCCCGAACACCCCCGTGCCCATCGAACGGCGGGCGGCGGACCCGGCGCCGGTGGAAATCACCAGCGGGAACACGCCCAGAATGAACGCCAGCGAGGTCATCACGATCGGGCGCAGCCGCAGCCGGGCGCCTTCCAGCGCCGCATCGAGAATGCTCATCCCTTCCGCCTGTTTCTGCGCGGCGAATTCGACGATCAGAATGGCGTTTTTCGACGCCAGCCCGATCAGCACCACCAGGCCGATCTGGAAATAGATGTCGTTGGGCATGCCCCGGATCATCACCGCCGCCAGGGCGCCAAACAGGGCGAACGGCACGGCCAGAATCACCGCCAGCGGCAACGACCACTTCTCGTACTGCGCCGCCAGGATCAGGAACACCATGATGATGCCGAATACAAAGGCGATGGCCGAGGTCGAGCCGGTGCGTTTTTCCTGAAAAACCTGGCCGGTCCAGGCCAGCTCGTAACCGGCCGGCAGCGCCTCCTGAGCCACCTCTTCCACGATCCGGATCGCCTCGCCGGTACTGATATGGGGCAGGGAGTTACCCAGCACCTTGGCCGCCAGAAAGCCGTTGAACCGCTCCAACTGCTCCGGGCCGACGATGGACTGGACGTTGATCAGCGCCGATGCCGGAATCATCGCGCCCTTGGCGGAGCGCACGTAGACCTGGCCCAGATCCTCCGGGTCGGCGCGGAACGGTGCGTCCGCCTGGAGTTGCACCCGGTAGGTGCGGCCGTTGGTGAAGTTGAAATCGTTGACGTACAGCGCGCCCATGGTGGCCTGGAGCGTTTGATAGACATCCGCCACCGGGATGTCCAGCGAGATCGCCTTGGCCTCGTCTACTTCGACGTACAACTGGGGCGCGGTGGGACGGAAAAACGTATTGATGCCGGTCAGTTCCGGGC
>CALMNY010000083.1 GCA_937872125.1 uncultured Candidatus Competibacteraceae bacterium
CCGAGGGTGATGTGTTCTCCGACCTCGAACGTCTGCTCGACCAAGTGACCGTGTTGTACAAGGCCCGTGTGGAAGACCTTGCGCCGCAAGCCCGCGTGGTGCTCGACGCCGTGGCCCTGGCCTGGAATCCGATCACCGCCGCCGACGTGGCCGCCGCCACCGCGCTGGAGACCTCCGCCGTCTCGACCCAACTAGACCGCTTGCAGAAAAACGGCGTGGTCGAAAAGGTGGGCCTGTCTTCCACCGCCCGCGCCGGTTTCCAACTGGGCGAGCGTTTTTTCAACATCTGGTATTTGATGCGCCACGGCCCGCGTCGCCAGAAAACCCGGCTGCGCTGGCTAACAAGCTTTCTGCGCGGTTTCTATTCCCCGGCGCAACTCACCGAACGAGCGATCGAATTGCTGAAAGGCAACAACCAACAGGGTTTGGAGCGCGGCCACTATGCCATAGCTTTAGGCGGGGTCGTTGATGACAGGGACTTGCGTAACCTACTCGGGCAAGAGGCCCGCACCGAGTTCGAGCGTTTCGCCGCCGCCAACGGCAAACGACTGGAAGAGATTGTTGATCCAGAGGATTTGCCCAAACCGAGTACAGCACAGGAATGGTTCGGCATGGGATGGTGGCTACATGAACATTTAGGCCGTTACGACCAAGCCGAGACTGCCTATCGCAAGGCAATTACATTGGATTTCAACTACTTTTTACCTTGGATTCAATTAGGCAACCTGCTTTTGTACCATCTTGATCGGTCCTTAGAAGCGGAAGCGGCTTACTTGAAAGCCCTTCAGTTTGAACCCGATGATTTGGGGGCTAGAAGTAATCTTTTAGCCTTATATCTAACTCAACCAGACTATCAGAGTAAGGCCGATGCCGAGTTCGATGACATCGTTGCGCGACATCCTCAGAACGGTCAAGGCCTGTTAAATGCTATCCGAGCGCTTGTACGAGACAACTTTGGAGAAGTAAAGGATGCATTAAAAAAAGGCTTGACCAACGAACGCCCTGATCTATTTGTATTTGCACTCTATAAAGGGTTCTTAATAATGGTGCTGCGCTTAGCCGCCGAACGCGGCTACGGCGACAAGCTCCTTGCCTGGCTGGACGAACAGGGCTATGCCGACCGCTACTGGCCTTTGCGCGCAGCCTTCGATGCCTATCTGCACGGCGAGGGCAGGCTGATGGACGTAAACCCCGAGGTGCGCAGCGCGGCCAAGAGAATTTACAACTGGCTGGACAGCGCGCGCCACGCCCGGACGGCTATGGCTGAGGAAAGCGGCAAAGCTTCTCCCTCCAAGCGCAAGAGAATCGCTCGCAAGTCGCGCTAAGACGGGTTATGGCGCGGGTGGAAATCCCAAAACCTGAGAAGGGCCAAGTGCGACTTGACCCACTTTAAGCACCAGTCAGCCGTAGCTCTTGTAGAACGCTTCAGCCATGAATTTCACAAACCCCTCGGCCCGGTCCTGACTGCGGCTGATGACTTGCCAGGGCTCCAGCCGGGCGACCTCGACTTGCAGATCGCGGGCGGTCTTGCTGCTGCAACCAAGAATGTCCTGGATGGCGCTGGCGGACACGCCTTCGCACTGGAACAGGTAGGCGAATTCCAGCAGTTCCTGGAAATTGAAGAACTTCTGCTGGTAGTCATTGGGCGACTGCGAGGCGAAAAACACCACGACGCCCTTGGAGCGGCCTTCGCGGATGATGCGCTCCAGGAACAAATTCTTCTGATTCAGGTAATTGTGCGCTTCGTCAATGACCAGAATCGTGCGGATCGTGCGCCGGTCGTTTTCTACCGGACTGTCCGGCAGCACCGCCATCTCCTTGTATAGCCGCTCGATCACCAGATAGGCCACCAGTTCTTTGAGCACCGGCATGGCGTGAACATCAATCAGCAAGGTTCGGTTGGTCAGGCGCTCCAGCGGCGCGGCTTCGTCGCCATGGTTCCAGAACAGATGGAAGGTGGAGAGATCGCGCAGAATCTCGATCAGGCTGTCGTCGTTTTTGCCCTGGTCTTCGTACATCCGGGCGGCGATGGCGAGAATGTCCTGGAAGTCGGGATAGGGCGCAGCGGTTTCGGCGCGCTGGGCATAACCGGCGCGAATCGCTTCGGTGAGCGCGCCTTTTTGCACCACGCCGAGCTTGGCGTTGATCGAGGCGAAGCTTTCCGCCTTCTCGCGAGCGGAGATGTTGATGGTTTGCTCGTCGTAGGTGGGTAATACGAACGGGTTGATCGGCAGGTTCTGGCCGCCTTGCAACAGGCGGTAGGGCTGCGCCTTGGCAAGGTCAAGAAAGCGCGAGTTGCTGACGACATCGCCCTTGTAGTCGAAGTAGATGAAGTGGGTCTGGAAATCGGACTGGACGCGGATGTCGGTGAGGATTTTCAGCAGGAACTGGGTCTTGCCGACCCCCGGCTTGCCCATGATCGCCAGATGGGAATTGGCGTGGCGGGCGGTGTGATTGAGTTCGACGATCAGGTTCCGGTTTTCCAGCACCGTGCGGCCGATCAGCAAATCCAGCCCCCGGCCCATGCGTTCGCGCCGGCCCTCGAACTCGACGGTTTCGAGCAGGCGTTGGAGCAGTACCCCGGCGTCGCGTCCGCACTCGTTGAACCACTGTTTGAGATGAGCGCAACCCCGGTCAACGTGGTTCTTGATGATGGACCGGTTGGAGAAAAATTCCTCGTCGGGAATGTCCGGCCGCTCGTAGACATGGGCGATCAGTGCCCGGATGACCGCGTCATCGGAACCCATGAAGCTCGACCGCCGAATTTCGCCGCCGCTGAAATGGGCGCTCGGCGGAACCTCCTGGCCATCCAGGGCCAGCGACAGACAGCAGGCCAGCCGCGCCAGCACCGCCTTGTCCAGTTTGGTTTCCAAGCGGAGGACGCTTAACACCTCGTCGGCGGCCATGGAAGTCATGAGACGGTCGGCCATGGCTCAATGCTCCCAGAAATAGCCGGGTTGGAAGTTGGTCAATTCTTGGCGCTGGTCAAAGGCCAGCATCCCGGCCCCGGCCAGGTAGGGCTTGAGTTGCGCGTAATAGGCGGCGTCCACTTCGGTGTCGGTGGAAAGGATGACCACCTGTTCGCCGGCGTTCGGAAAATAGGAGTGGACGATATGGTTGCGGTGGCTGCTGTC
The DNA here is from genome assembly GCA_937872125.1 of uncultured Candidatus Competibacteraceae bacterium. Taxonomy (GTDB): domain Bacteria; phylum Pseudomonadota; class Gammaproteobacteria; order Competibacterales; family Competibacteraceae; genus Contendibacter. The sequence continues at coordinate 3,135 of CALMNY010000083.1, forward strand.
CAGGCGGGACAACGGGGTATCAATGATGATCGGCAGCCGCAACTGGCTGGTCTGGGCCAGCCCCCAAAGCAGGGAGACCGCAAAGATTTCCTTTTCTCCAGCCGACAGGCCGGATTTGCGGATGGCGGAACCGTGGCGGTCGTGCAGCGAGACCTCGTAGGTTTTGGGGTCGATCAGCAGGTCCTTGATGAGACCGCTCCGGCTCGACAACTGGCGGTACATCTCGAAGGTCTTTTCCTGCAACAGGTAAACCTTGCTCTCGCGTAGGCGCACGATGAATTGGTCGAGCAGGCTGGCGATGGCGTCGCATTCAGCCATGAATTCGGCCTTTTCCCGCGAGACGTGGTGGCGTTCGTAGAGCCGGGAGATTTCCGCTTCGAGGTCGCGCAGCCGCTTTTCCAGATTTAGAAGGTCTTCGTTTAAGCTCTGGAGTTGTTGGGATTTGCGGCCGATCTGGGTGGAGCAGCTTTCCATCTCGGCCTGAAGCTGTTCGAACAATTCGCGTTCGCTGGCGCTGCTGGCGCTCGGTTGCAGGGCGCTGTCGAGCCGCTGGATTTCGGCGTCCAGGCTGCGCCGTTCGTCGAGCAGGGACGTGAGGCGGAAGATGTCGCTGCTTTCGATTTCCTCCAGGCGATGCAGGATGCGGGCGGCGTCGCGTTCCGACAGGTTGAGGACGGCGCGG
>CALMNY010000084.1 GCA_937872125.1 uncultured Candidatus Competibacteraceae bacterium
GTCATCGGTAACGAGACCCGGGTCAAGGTGGTCAAGAACAAGCTGGCCCCGCCGTTCAAGCAGGCCGAATTTGAAATTCTTTACGGCGAGGGTGCCTCCCGGCTGGGCGAGATCGTTGATCTTGGCGTCAAGGCCGGGCTGATCGAGAAATCCGGGGCCTGGTACAGTTGCAACGGCGCCCGCATCGGTCAGGGCAAGGACAATGCCCGCGCCTACCTGAAGGAAAACCCTGAATTGGCCCGCGAACTGGAGGACAAGATCCGCGCCCATTTCCTGACCCGTCCCGACGCCGTGCCGGCGATTGAACCCGGCAGCGTCAGCGACGACGAAGCGGGCGCTTCCGCCGCCGATGAACTGGACGCGGACCTCTGAGAACGCCGCTGCCGCCGATCCGGCAGCGGTTCGGGCCAAGGCTCTGGAACTGCTGGCCCGGCGCGAGCATTCCCGCCTGGAACTGCGTCAGAAACTGCTCCAGCGCGGCTATCCGTCCGAGCTGATTGATCCGGCGCTGGAGCAGTTGATCGAGGAACGCCTGCTGGACGAGGGCCGTTACGCCGAAATCTACGCCTGCGGGCGAGCCGACAAGGGCTATGGGCCGTTGCGGATCGCCCGCGAACTGCGCGAGCGCGGCGTGCCGGAAGAGCAGGTTGCCGCGACTTTGGCGACGCTGGAAGATGACTGGTCAGCCAAGTTGCGGGACCTGCATCGCAAGCGGTTCAAGTCTCATGTCCCTGCCGACGCCGCTGGCCGCCTCCAGCAAACCCGGGTGTTGCGCCAGCATGGTTTTACCCTGGAGCAAATCAAGCGCCTGTTTGAGGGTGGTGAACAGTAGGCGGTTGGTTTTTTTCCAGTGGAGCAGGCCGGATTGTCCTGCGCCATACGTCAAAATTTTCAATATATTCCAAATGAATGTCCTGATTGTCTATGCCCATCCCAACCCCCGCAGCTTCAACCAGGCGATTCTGGACAGAGTTGACGCTACCTTGCGCGAGGGTGGCCACGCCACCCGCGTCCATGATCTGTACCAGATGCAATTCCGGTCCGTGCTGGATGGCGAGGACCTGATCCGCAACTGGCGTGGGGATTTACCGGTGGACACCCGCCGGGAACAGGACGCCATCCGCTGGGCGCAGGGTCTGGTGTTTATTTATCCGATCTGGTGGTTCGGGCCGCCAGCGATTCTCAAAGGCTGGATTGATCGGGTGTTCACCCGGCGGTTTGCCTTTGAGTTCGGTCCCGAAGGAATGCAGGGCCTCCTCACCCACGAAAAGGCGCTGATTCTCAATACCCTGGGCGGCGATGCCGCGACCTATCAGCGTGAACGCTGGCATGAACTGCTGGTTCGCCCCATGGCCGAGGGCGTTCTGGGGGCTTGCGGAATCCACAACGTCATCCACCGGGCGTTCTACCAGGTTACCTCGGTAACCAACGCCGAACGGCAGGCGATGCTGGACGAGGTTCGGCAGTTGACGATGGCGCTGGTAGGAACCTGACCCCGCTTGGGAGCCGGTCGAACGCGATTCAGGCGGTTTTGTGGCCTCGCGCATGGGCGAATCAGGCACCCCCTGCATCTCGCCACGTTCAGTACGCCGTCAGCCTCATGCCCGCAACCGGGGCCACGCCGCGCCCATCGGGGCCAGCAAACTCAAAGGGGACCGAAACCAGTTCCATCCCGGCGTTGCGCTGGATTACAAAATGCAAATGCGGACCGCTGGAAAAACCGGTATTTCCTGAGTTGGCCAGCCAGGCGCCACGTTCTACCGGTTGGCCAGGCCGCACCCGCACCGAATCCGCTTGCAGGTGCGCATACACCGCCATGGTGCCGTCGGCGTGGAGAACGCGCACGGCGTTGGCCTGCTCCTGATATTTTGGATCCAGGCCGCCGTCCAGGAAATCGGCGGCGAATTCCATCACCACACCTTCGCGAGCAGCGCGCACCGGCGTACCCAGCGGCAAACTGATGTCCACCGCATAGCGGCTCTGGGGATGCTGGTGGCTGAAAGCCCCGTCGAAAGCCTGACCGATCAGGAACTGCTGTCCCGGTGCGAACGGCGGCGTATAAGGCCGGTCGGGTTGATGCGTGGCGGCGGGATCGCCCAGCACCGCCCGCGCCCGATAGCCATAGCGCCAGCGCGGGCCGGTCGGTCGGAGCGTGACCACCGGCGTTTCCGTGCGGGCGGGCGCCACCAGCCGCACTGGCAGCGGCGGCCGGGCCTCCATGTTTTCGATCCCATTGCTATCCATTTCCACCTCGATGGGACCGTAATAATCATTGATCACCGTCAGCGCCGGCGCGCCCATACTGCCACGATTACGCACAGTAACCTTGGCCGGCAGTTCACTGACCGGTAACTGTTTCACCTCGACCGGAGTGCTGGCGTTTTGGGGCGGTCGGTCGGTAAACACCCAGGCGCCGGAGGCGTCCTGATATTTATAAAGGCTCCTGGTCAGCGCCGGTCGCATGTCCAGCAGCAGGATCAACACCAGCGCCGCCAGGCGGACCACTCCCCTGCTCCGCCGCTCGCGCGACGAGCGCCATCCACCGCTGCGCGCCATCAGTCGTTGAAATAGTGAATATACACGCCTTCCTGGTCGCCCTTGGCCAGTTCCACCATCCGGGCGGCGACGGTTTCCGCGGCAATCGGCCGATAGCGGCTGAAGGGTCCCCACAGGAACAGCGACCAGAGCGGTGCTAATGACTGGCTCCAATCCTCGACCAACCGGGGTTCGCGGCGCTCGCCCAGCAGCAGCGAAGGTCGCAGAATATGCACGGCCTTGAAGGGCAGTTCGCTCACCGCCGCTTCGGCGCGTCCCTTGATTCGGTTGTAAAACACCGGGGAACCGGGATCGGCGCCGACCGCCGACACCAGCACGAACCGGGGCACGCCTCGCGCCACCGCCAGCCGCGCCAGTTCAGCGACGTAGATATGATCCACCTTGGCGAACGCTTCCGGCGAGCCGGCCGCTCGCTGGGTGGTGCCCAGACAGCACAGCGCCACATCCGCGCTGATTGCCTCCACGTGGTCGCTCAGGTGATCGAAGTTCACGGCATGGAGCGTCAGTTTGGGATGGGTCTGCTCCAGCGCCCGGCGAGCGAACACCGTTACCTGGCCGATGGCGTCATCCGCCAGCAGTTGGGTCAGGCAATGCCCACCGACCAGCCCGCTCGCGCCCGCCAGCAAGACTCGAAGTCCCGTTTGTCGTTGCGTCGTCATCGTTATGTACTCCTCCAGTTGGGGAAACGCGCGATTTGATCGCCTGCCGGCTCGTCATGGGGAGAATGGCAGCCTCACATCCGCTGGCGGGATGTTGCTGTTGATCGCCTGGTTAGCCCCGCCTGCTTAAGGATAGTCGCTGCCAGCAGTTTTTTGAGGAAGACCGTCGCTTCCAGGACCGGGAACGTTGCTAAACTACCGCGCTTGCCACTCCATGGAGAACTCCGTCATGTTCAAAGTCCTGCTTGCTGGCCTGCTGCTCCTGCTGGGCAACGCCGCCCGCGCCGCCGACCAGACGCTGGTGGTCTACAACTGGGCCGAATACCTGCCCAAAAAGGTGCTTCAGCAATTCACCCAGGAAACCGGCATCAAAGTGCGCTATTCGACCTATGACAGCAACGAGGCGATGTACGCCAAGGTCAAGACTGTCAAGGGTGAAGGTTATGATGTGCTGGTACCGTCCACTTATTACGTGGACCGGATGCGCCGGGAGGGCTTGGTGCAGAAGCTTGACAAATCCCGCCTGAGCAATCTGGGCCATCTCAATCCGCGCCTGCTCAACCAGCCCTACGATCCCAACAATGACTACAGCATTCCGTATCTGTGGGGCACCACCGGCATCGCCTACAACGCCGCCAAGCTCCCGCCGGGCCAACTAACCCGCTGGGCCGATCTCTGGGGTCCAGCCTATAAAAACAAGCTGCTGCTGTTGAACGACATGCGCGAAGTCTTCTCAATGGGATTGAAGTTACTGGGCCACTCGATCAACACCACCGATGAACATCAGATTCACGCCGCCTATGAGAAGTTGACCGAGCTCATGCCGAATGTGCGGATCTTCGACGCCGAGTCGCCCAAAACCAAATTCCTGGCGCAGGAAGTCATAGCCGGAATGCTGTGGAACGGGGAGGCCTACATGGCGAGTCGGCAAAACGCCAAGATCAAATACGTTTATCCCCAGGAAGGCGCAATGATGTGGATGGACAATCTGGTGATTTCCGCCGGCGCCAAAAATGTGGAGGGCGCCCACCAGTTCATCAATTTCGTGCTGCGGCCCGAAATTGCCAAGCAGATCAGCGAGGAAATCGGTTACTCCTCACCCAATCTGGCCGCCATCCAACTGCTGCCGGAGAAGGTGCGGAATAACCCGACAGTCTATCCGTCCGAGACGGATCTAAAAAATGCCGAGTTCCAAACTGATGTCGGCGCGGCCTTGCCGATCTACGATCAGTACTGGCAGCGGTTGAAAACCCGGCGGTGAGGTCCCCTTGACCAAGGGGGAGGCCGTGCGACAGGGCGATGAGGAATTCAGGCTATTTCCCGCCAAGACCTGACTACATCTCATTCCCGCGCCCCAGCGTGGGAATGCCGTTCGGGTTGCTCCAGCAGCCCATGACGCTGGAGCGCTGCGACGATGGAAATCGCCTTAGGGCGTTTCCATAAAAGACCTTACCAAGCCGACCTCTGTAGGGACACGGCGCCGCCGTGTCCCTACTGGCCCCACAGATGTAATCTTTCCAGGAACTAGGCCGTGCTGGCCAGCCGTTCGTACTTGGCCTGCAACTGATCGGGAGTTTCCGAATGCTTCGGGTCCGGGATGATGCAATCTACCGGGCACACCTCGATGCACTGCGGAGTATCAAAATGTCCTACGCACTGGGTGCACAGGTCCGGGTTGATCTCGTAAATTTCTTCGCCTTGGGAGATCGCTTCGTTTGGGCACTCCGGCTCGCATACGTCGCAATTAATACATTCGTCAGTGATCATTAGCGCCATGGCTGGCTCCTCGTTTTAGTTCAAATCTACAGCCGGTCTCGACCCGCCCGGCTGACATACGCTCAAATCCGACCGAACCACAACAGGCCCTATCGAATTTCTGAGTATTTTACTCAATTATTTTTGGGATGCGAATTTTGCCGCCAGCGCCGCTACGACCTTGGGATGAACGAACGGCGCGATGTTGCCGCCCAGCTTGGCGACTTCGCGCACCAGGCTGGAGGAAATGAAGGCATACTGTTCAGCGGGGGTCAGAAAAATGGACTCGATCTGGGAATCCAGCCGGCGGTTCATGCTGGCCAACTGAAACTCGAATTCAAAATCGGAGACGGCGCGCAAGCCGCGCATCAGGACGTTGGCGCCGATGCTCTTGGCGTAATTCACCAGCAGCGTATCGAAACCGCGCACCTCGACATGGGGCAGATGCGCCACCACTTCGTTGGCCAGCGCCACCCGCTCCTCCAGCGAGAACAGCGGTTGCTTGTTGGGATTGGCGGCGACGCTGACCACCAGTCGGTCAAACATACGGGCACCGCGCTCGATCAGATCGGCGTGACCGTTGGTGATCGGATCGAAGGTGCCGGGGTAGATGGCGACAACGGGCATCGGGAATTCCTGGCGGTGTTAAAAATTGCGCGGATTATCGGGAAAGCCATCCGGCAAGGCAACCGTGAAACTGGCTGCTTCCATGGCCTGGATCAGGAAGAGCGCTGGGAGGCGAGGGCTGAAACTTCCCGCCGCGCCAGCCGGTAAGCGACCGCTCCGGCGATTTTTTCCCGATGGATCGTCCAGTGGGCGGGCAAGGGCCATCGTTCCAGTTCCGTTTCCGCTTCCAGGTAAATCCAGGCGGTATTCGCCAGCCAACCGCCGGTTTCAAGCGCCGCGCAGACCGGTTTCAGCAGCCCCTGCCCGAATGGCGGATCGAGCAATACGATTTCGAACGGCGTTGCCGGCTGGCGCAACCAGGCCAGCGCGTCGGCCATTTCAACCCGCGCATTTGCGGCGTTCAGCCGCGCCAGATTCTCGCGCAGGGCGCGCACCGCCTGCGGCTGGCGCTCGACCAACACCACTTCCGCCGCGTCGCGCGACAGCGCCTCGATGCCGAGCGCGCCGCTGCCGGCGAACAGGTCCAGACAACGGGCGCCGGGGAGAACGGGAGCCAGCCAGTTGAACAGAGTTTCCCGCACCCGATCCGGCGTCGGGCGCAATCCCGGCAGGTCCGGAAACTCCAAGCGCCGGCCACGCCACTGACCGGCGATGATGCGCAACTGGTTGGCGTGGCTACCGCGCCGGTTCATGAACCGGCGGCGGGCTTGGGCGCAGCCTGGTCGCCGCCGACGATCACGGTGATCAACCGGTCGGGCTGGACCTGACGCTGCCAGGCAGACTTGACCTGCTCCAGACTGATGCCGTTCATCATGCTGATGTAGTTTTGCAGGTAGTCCAGCGGCAGCCCGTAGAACGCAATCCCGCCCAGCGCGCTGGCCAGCTTGCTATTGCCCGCCAAGTCCACAGCGAAGCCGCCGGTGATGTTCTGGCGGGCTTCTTCCAGGATTTGCGGCGCAGGGCCGTTGGTGGTGAACTCGCGCAAGGTGGTTTGGGCAACCTGCAACGCGGTGTCCACCTGATCGTTGCGGGTTTGCAGATTCAGCAGGAAGGGGCCGGCCTGGCGCATCGGGGAAAACGCGCTGTAAGCGCCGTAGGCCAACCCGCGCTTCTCGCGGATTTCCTGGGACAGTTGCGAAACCAGCCCATTGCCACCCAGTACGTGATTGCCCAGATAGAGCGCGTAATAGTCGGGATCGGCGCGATGGACGCCCACCTGACCGATCAGGATATGGCTCTGGCTGGACGGATGGGGAATGCGGATCGTCTGGCTGGCCTTGACCGGCGGAACCGGAGGTGTTGGCGGGACCGGTTCGCCCTGCGGCAGACCGCCAACCAGCGCATTCGCCAGTTGTTCGGCAGCGGGCCGGTCCAGATCGCCGACGATGGCGATGACGGCATTCGCGGCGGTGTAGTGCCGGCGGTGAAACTCCTGAATCTCCGCGCGGGTGATGGCGTTCAGGCTGGCTGGCGTCCCTTCGGGCGGTATGGCGTAGGGGTGATCACCGTACAGCGCCTTGTAGAAAGCGTCCTGAGCGATGGCGCCGGGCGACTGGGCGCGATCCCGCAGCGCGGTCAGCATTTGCTGGCGCACCCGCTCCACGGCATCCGGGGCAAAGGTCGGTTCTTTCAGCAACCGGGCCACGGTTTCGACCGTCGGTTGCAGATAGCGCGGATCCACGAGGCTGCGCAGCGCGACCGAAGCCGAGTCGCGCCGCGAACTGGCGCTGAACCGGGCGCCGACCTGGTCGAACCGATCCGCGATAGCATCCGCCGACCAGTCGCCCGCGCCCTCCTCCAACAACCCACTGGTCAATTTCGCCAATCCCGGTCGTTCGCCGTCGCGGACCGAACCGGCGTTGAACAGAATTTGCGCGTCCACCATCGGCAATTCCCGCGCCGGAATAAAGTAGACCGACACGCCGTTAGTGGTGCGCCAATTCTGGATAGCGGGCACAGCGGCGGCCATGCTGGAAACCAGCAGCAAGGCAGTGGCAAGAAGGCTGGAGAGTAATACGTTCAAACGAGGCATCAGAGACAAGTCCTCAAAGCAAGGGAATATTCCATCCTTAATTCGTCTTTTCCGTCTTTGTCCGTCTTTTTCATCTTTGTCCGTGTCTTCCGTGTCTTCCGTGGACAAACCACCTACCGGATCGCATGATCCATTCCAGCAGCGGGCGCGCTCAGCCGGCGGCCCTCCAGCGGCAGCGGCTCCAGCGTCGCCACGGTCAGCCGGTCATCGGTCAGGTATTTGCGGGCGACCGCGCGCACCTGCTCCGGCGTCACCGCCTGAATCCGCTGGACATAGTTATCGAACTTGCTCCAGCCCAGCCCGACCGTTTCCAACGTACCCAGCCGCATGGCCTGATAAAACAGCGAATCCTGCTGATACACATCGGTCGCGGCGACTTGCGCGACCACCCGCGCCAATTCTTCGGCGCTGATCAATTCCTCGCGCAATTTGGCCACTTCGGCGCGTAACGCCTGTTCCAAGTCGCTGCTGGTACGGCCCGGCGCGGGATTGCCTTCCAGTACGAACAATTCCTCCAGCCGCGCGGTCGGGGTGTAACCCGTACCGGCGGCGGCGGCGACCTGTGAACCGCGAATCAGATTGCGGCTGATGCGCCCGCTGCTGCCTGCGTCGAGCACGCCATCCAGCACATCCAGTGCGTAAGGCTCCCAGTCTTCGGCAGCGGTCTTGAAGGTCGGGGCCTTATAACCGAGCGCGACATAGGGCACTTCCGCCGGGGTCTTGACCACGATGCGCCGCTCGCCCAGTTGCGGGACTTCCTGATCCAGGCGGGGCGGGGTCAGCTCGCTGGGCGGCAGCGGGCCGAAATGCTTTTCCGCCAGTTCCCGCACCTTGGCCGGGTCCACATCGCCGACCACGACCAAAGTCGCGTTATTCGGCGCATACCACCGCTGGTACCAGTGCTTCAGATCGTCCGGGCGAATGGCTTGAATATCCTGCATCCAGCCGATGATGGGGTTGCGGTACGGGCTGGTGACGTAGGCAGCGGCGTGGAAGCGTTCCTGGGTGAGCGCCTCGGGCTGATCCTCGGTACGCAGCCGGCGTTCCTCGGTCACGACTTGCGCTTCTTTGGTCACATCTTCCGGCTTCAACAGCAGATGACGCATTCGGTCGGCTTCCAGCCGGAAGCTGAGTTCCAGCCGCTCTTTTTCCATCGTCTGGAAATAGGCGGTGAAATCGCGGCTGGTAAAGGCGTTTTCCTTACCGCCGTTGGCGGCGATCAGGCGCGAAAACTCCCCGCCCGGCACGGTCGGCGTGCCCTTGAACATCAGGTGTTCCAGCAGATGGGAAATGCCGGTCAGGCCGCTGGGTTCGTAGCTGGACCCAACTTTGTACCAGATTTGCGAGACGGCGACCGGGGCGCGGTGATCCTCGCGCACCAGCACCTTGAGGCCATTGGCGAGGGTGAATTCGTGGACGGGGGCCGCCGCGAACGTTGCGGGGGCCAGCGCCAGCCCGAAGGCGGCGACCATGGTTCGAGGACTGGGCATGAAGTCTCCGGGTTCGGTGGGTTGCACGGGGCGATTTCGCTCGTTTGGCAACCGAAGGGCGGAAGGGTTCAACCAGACGCCACCAACGCTTCAAGCAGTGCAACGATATGTTTATACTTGAGATCAGGACAAGCTTTCGTGTGTTCCCTTACCGACCGGAAAAGCCCTTGAATCACCCTGGAAAGAATTGATCCATGTCGTCGCGCGGTGAAGTGCTCGTAGCGATTGTCAACAATCAGCGTGATTTCAGGATTGCGCGGGAGCAATGCTGGTATCGCATTCCGGTTGACAGCGCCCATAAATTCCTCAAAAACCGCTGGCCTCCGCAATGGCTGGCGTTTTATCAGACCAAGGATTTCATGGGAGAAGCTTACGCGGTCAATTACTATGCGCCGGTGCTGGAGATACGGGAAGCGTCTCGTGAACAGCTTTTCCCGGATGAGCCTCCCGGCTCAAAGAGCGGCAAGCGTTATTATCAACTCCTGATCGAGTCACTGCAAAAGCTACCCAAACCAATTTTAAGTCGCCGCTGGCGGCGGATTGTTTTTATCCCAACAACGACTGAAAAATTTTTCGGTGCGTTCGAAATCAATGATTTATATGACGGCAGTCCTCTGGAGGACCGGCTGTGGGCCGAGTTGAAGCGACAGCGGATCTGGGCCGAGCGGCAGGAGGACGTTAAAGTCAACAATCGGAATTATAAACTGGATTTCGCCATCTATTGCTGCAACGGCAAGGTCAATGTGGAAACCGATGGCGATACCTATCACGCCGACCCGAAGAAAACAATGGCGGATAATCTGCGCAATAACGACTTGGCATCGGTGGGCTGGCAGGTTCTACGCTTTTCCACCCGGCATATTCAGACGGAAATGCTGGAGTATTGCACGCCGATTATTAACAGGACGGTCGAATACTTGGGCGGGCTGGGCAGAACAGAAGCACTACCTCACGAAGTCGGATCAAGAATCTGCGCGCAAAGAACTTCTCTTCCCGTCCATGTCCTCCTGTAAAACCAGGAGGAGCGTCAAATCAGGACCGGTCGCAGATGAATCCCAGGCGTTCCAGCTTCAGCAGGACGCGCTGAGCTGCTTCACCAGCGGCGCAATCGCGGGTATCAATCACCAAGTCGGGATGTTCCGGCGCTTCGTAGGGGTCGCTGATCCCGGTGAATTCCTTGAGGACGCCGGCCCGGGCCTTGGCGTACAAGCCCTTGCGGTCGCGCGCCTCGCAGATTTCCAGCGGGGTGGCGACGTGGACTTCGATGAAACCGCCGAGCGGCGCGATCATTTCCCGCACTTGGCGACGGGTGGCGGCGTAGGGCGCAATCGGTGCGCAGATAGCGATGCCGCCGTTCCTGGTGATCTCGCTGGCAACGTAACCGATGCGCAGGATGTTGAGATTGCGATGCTCTTTGGAAAAACCGAGTTCGCTGGACAGATGCTTGCGGACGAGGTCGCCGTCCAGCAGAGTCACCGCCCGCCCGCCCAGTTCCAGTAGTTTGACCATCAGGGCATTGGCGATGGTGGATTTGCCCGATCCCGACAGGCCGGTGAAGAACACGGTGAAGCCCTGCTGGTGGCGTGGCGGATGGATGCGGCGCAGTTCCGCCACTACGGCGGGGTAGGAGAACCAGTCCGGGATTTCCAACCCTTCCTGCACGCGGCGGCGGAATTCGGCGCCGGAAAGGCGCAGCACAGTTTCGCCGGTTTGTACTTCATTGACAGGGAGGTACTGAGCGCGCTCCTGCACGTAGACCATCTCCGGCAACGGCATGATTTGAATGCCCAGTTCGTCCTGATGGCGAAGCGCCAGTTGTTGGGCAGCGTCAGGATCGTAGAACGCCCGACCCTGGCGGTCCTGGTCCAGCCCGGCAGGGTCGCGGTCCACGATGAAATGAGTGCAGCCGTGATTCTGGCGAATGATGGCGTGCCACAGCGTCTCGCGCGGCCCCGCCATTCGCACGGCCAGGTTGAGCAGGCTGAGCGCCGTGGTCTGCTCGGGACAGGTTTTCAACAAATGTTCGTAGCAACGCACCCGCGCATAGTGGTCCACGTCGCCGGGCCGGAGGACGCCCACCGCCGGGTGAATCAACAGATTGGCCTCGGCCTGTTGGACGGCGCGCAGGGTCAATTCCCGATGGGCGCGGTGCATCGGGTTACAGGTCTGGAAAGCGACCACCCGCCGCCAGCCCAGCCTGATAAAGCGGTCGCGCAGCTCGCGCGGCGCATCGCGCCATTGCGGGAAATCGTAATGGGTCGGCGGCTCGATGCCGTACAGCCGACCCCCGATATAGACCGGTCCGGTCCGGTGCAGCAGATGGAATACGCCGGGATGAGCATCGTCGTCCGTGCCGAACACTTGCCGCGCCTCATGCGCCTTGTCAGGCCGCCAGACATCGCCGACCTCCAGCACCGCCAGCAACACGCCCTCGGCATCGCGCAGCGCCACCCGACTGCCGACCCCGATCTGCTCGGCGAACGCTTCGGACACGTCCAGAGTGATCGGTATCGGCCACAGGGTTCCGTCGCTCAGCCGCAGCTCCGCGACCACCCGGTCATAGTCGGACTGATTCAGAAAACCGTCCAGCGGCGAGAACCCGCCATTCAGTAGCAGTTCGAGGTCGCAAAGCTGGCGCGGGGTCAGGTCCCAGGAGGGATAAGTCTGAGCTTGAGTCTTGAACGGAGCGGCGGCAGCGGCGTCGAGGTACAGGTTTTTGAGGACGCCGCCATGGGCGGTAATGAGAGGAATCATGAGGTCCGCTTCACGTGGGGATGCCGGATTGGCGCTGGATTTATATTTTCCAGTCATCAGGAAGCGGAACACAAATAGTTATTGGTTATAACTATATGGACGCAGCCACAGGCGATTCCTTTCCCGGTGGCTACCCCCTGGCAGAAGCGACGCGGGATCAGCGGTACGAATAACCACCGCCGTAGGGGGGCGGCGCATAGCGCGGCGGCCCGTAATAGCGCGGCGGCGGCGGCGCATAACCGTAACCCGCGTCATAGCGATCATAGGGCCGCTCGCTGTAATAATACCCCTGAGACTGCCAATCCATATCATTGCCAATCGCGCCGCCGATCAGCGCGCCCGCCAGCGCGCCGACCCCTGCGCCGCCGGTAGGATCAATGTCGTAGCCGATGGCTGCGCCAGTCGCCGCGCCGAGCAATGCGCCGCTGGTGGCGTAATAGTTGGGGGGAGCGCCGGGCGGGGGTGGGACGCAGGCCGCGCCCAAGCCCAATACCGCCGCTGCGAAGACGATTTTGAATGGCGCACGCATGGCGAGTTCTCCTGAGTTGATTGAGCGGGGTGACGAAACCCGGTGAAAAAAGCGGCGGCGACCACGCGCTACCAGCGCCTGCGACGCCGCCTCAAGCCCACATACACCCACACTGGTCAGGATGCAATATCCCACTCACCAAGTGAATGCGGCCTGAATGCGCTGCGGCCCTCCGGCGACTTGCACGCCCGCCACCGGATGCGACAAATGCATTAAACTTATCAAAACTGCGCCTGCCCTGATCCCCAACCTGCTCTCCCGCTGGCGGCGGGGAACGGAGACAGCCACTGCCAACGCATGATCCCAAACCCGTACTCTTTGGAATATCTCATTGATTTTTAATCCAGAAATATCAATGGTTCAAGGGTCATCCCATCGCTGGACCGGGGCACTCGTCATGCTGACGGCATCGTTCAGCGCGGCTACGGCGGCCGGCCCGGGCGCGGCAGTTGATCTGACTCAGCTCAGCATCGAAGACCTGATGCAGGTGCAAATCACGTCGGCCACCAAGCAAGCCCAACCCTGGGCCAACACCGCCGCCGCCGTGTTCGTCATTACCGCCGACGATATCCGCCGGTCCGGGGTGACCCATGTGATGGGGGCATTGCGGCTCGCGCCCGGCGTGGAAGTGGCGCGCATTGACTCCAGCCGCTGGGCCATCACCATTCGCGGCTTCAATGGGCGGTTCGCCAACAAGCTGCTGGTGATGATTGATGGCCGCTCGGTCTATACCCCAAGTTTTTCCGGCGTGTACTGGGAAATCCAGGATATGTCGCTCGACAATATCGAGCGGATCGAGGTCATTCGCGGTCCCGGCGGCAGCCTGTGGGGGGCCAACGCGGTCAACGGCGTCATCAACATCATGACCAAACCGGCCAGCGAGACCCAGGGCGGGATGGTGAGCGTGACCGCCGGCAATGAGGAACGGGCTATTGTCGAGGCCCGCTATGGCGGCAAACTGGGCGATACCGCGCACTACCGCCTCTACGGCCGTTATGCCGAACGGGATGGTTCGGTAGCGCCCGGCGGGCAGGATGCCGGTGATGACTGGAATCTGCAACGCGGCGGCTTCCGCCTCGACTGGCAACCAACCGCGCGGGACAGCGTCACTGTCCTCGGCGACGTTTACGATGGCGACCTGCGCCAAAACATGGTGATTCCCACCCTGACCCCGCCTGATAACCAGCGGCAACTGGATCAGGCCAAGGCGAACGGGAGCAGCGTGCAGGCGCGCTGGGAGCATCAAAATTCCTCCACCGGGCAACTCGCCCTGCAACTGTATTATCAGCAGGAGGAACGTAGCGATTTGATGCAATCCTCGGAACTGGAAACCCTTGACCTGGATTTCCAGCACAACCTCAAACTGGGCGAGCGCCAGGAAATCGTCTGGGGATTGAATTATCGGCGCTACCAGGATCAATTCGGGCCGGCGACGCTGGTGAGCATTATGCCGGAGGCGCGGACCACCGAACTGTTCAGCCTGTTCGCGCAGGATCAGGTCGCGTTGACGGAACGCCTGCGGCTCACCCTCGGCGCCAAGATCGAGCACAACGACTATACCGGCTGGGAATGGCAGCCCAATCTGCGCCTGCTCTGGCAACCCAGCGACACGCAGCGGGTCTGGGGGGCGGTGTCGCGGGCGGTGCGCACGCCGTCGCGCGCCGAGGAAGAGGGGCGGACGAATCTGACGACCATACCCCCTCTGCCGGAAATGGGATGGATGCCCAGCGTCCTGGCGCTGATCGGCAATGGAACCTTCGACGCCGAGAAGCTCACTGCCTACGAGATCGGGTATCGCACCTGGCTGGGACAGGATTTTTCGCTCGACTTCACGACCTTTTATAACGACTACAAAAACTTGCAGAGCGTCGAGCCGGGAACGCCATTTCTGGAATCGACGCCGCTCCCGCCGCATGGGGTGTTTCCGCTCTATTTTCACAATGCGTTCACCGACGACAACTACGGCGCGGAACTCGCGGTGGATTGGCGGCCACTGGAAAAATGGCGAGTGCAGTTCGCGTATTCCTACCTGTGGTCGAGACCGGAACAGAAGAACTGGAGTCCGCTGAATCAGGTTTCGCTGCTGTCAAGCTGGGAGATCAGGGACGATCTGGAATTCGACGCCTGGATTTATTACGTCGGCAAAATCGGTTCACTGCCAACCCTCTCGCCACTGGGGACCGTAACCATTGATCCCCGCCTCAATCTCACGCTGCGTCTGGGATGGCGGCCGCGCCGCGACCTGGAATTATCGCTGGTGGGCGCCAATCTGCTGGATGACCGCCAACTGGAATACGTCCAGGAAGCCTATACGTTCCCGGTTGAAATCGAGCGCAGTATCTACGGCCAGTTCAAATGGTCGTTCTAACCGCCGCATTGGCGCACATTCCATCCGGCGGGCGCAGGGCTGGAGTCGGACCGTTGACTTCGGGCCAAGCCTCCTGGCGGTTGGCGGCGCCATGGCGCTGCTGGCTGATGATCGCCGCGCACCTGCTGCTGGGCGGTCTGGTCCTGGGGCAGTGTGGCGCCTGGGCCGGCGAATTCGATGAATACGCCGTCAAGGCCGCTTATCTGTACAACTTCGCCAAGTTTGTGGAGTGGCCGCCGGGGACGTTCGCCACCACCGACGCGCCGCTGTTGATCTGCATCGCCGGCGACAATCCATTTGGCGCGGCGCTGGCGACGCTCTCTGACAAGACCGTGGAGAACCACCCGGTCCGTCTGCGCCATATGCCCACGGCGGGGAGCCTCGCGCAATGCCATATCGTATTCATCAGCCGCACCGAGCAGGGCCGCTTCAGGGCCATGCTGGAAAAACTTGATGACTTGCCGATCCTGAGCGTCAGCGACATCGCTGATTTCACGAGGGCGGGCGGCATGATTGATCTGGTCGAGGTCGAACAGCGCATCCGGTTTAACATCAACCTGTCCGCCGCCCGCCGGGCCAGGCTTCGGTTGAGTTCCCAATTGCTCAAGCTGGCCACCATCGTGGAGTAAAGCGGCGGAGGACTGGAATGGTCACGTTTAACCGGTTGTCGGTCAAAAACAAATTGATGGCGGTCATGCTGTTGACCAGCGCCCTGGTATTGCTGGCGGTCGGGGTGGCGCTGGTCGTGAACGAAACCTTTTCCCAGCGCAAGGCGGCCCAGGCGCAGCTCGCAACGCTGGCCAATATCATCGCCGCCAACACCGCTTCCGCTCTGATTTTCAATGACCTCAAGGCCGCCGAGCAGAATCTGGCGGTGTTGCGCGCCAAGCCCGACGTACCCTATGCCGTCATTGACGATCCCCAGGAAAAAATGCTGGTCGAGTATCGGGGCGCCACGCTGACTGACCCGCAACGCGACCGGCTCCGGCAATGGCATGAGGAACTCGACCGCGCCCAGGAGGAGGAGCATACCGGCTGGCGGGCGATCAGCAAAATCGGATGGTTCGGTACTCAGGATCGCGTGCTGGCGGTCAAAGCGCCGATTCAACAGGATGGCCAAACGCTCGGCCATGTCGAAATCTATTCGGATTTGCGGGAGTTGAGCGAGAACCTGCGCCGCTATTACTGGATTCTTGCCGGGCTGCTGGCCGCCTCGCTGATGCTGGCGGCGCTGCTGGCCGCGCGGCTCCAGGCGGTGATTTCCGAGCCGATCCTGCAGTTGCGCACCGCCATGCGCGACATCGCCAACACCCGCGATTACGCCGTCCGCGTCTCGCACGCCAGCGATGACGAACTGGGGGCGCTGGTGGACGGGTTCAATGACATGCTGGCGCAAATTCAACAGCGCGATGGCGAATTGGCGCGCTACAACGCCCGGCTGGAGACCACCGTCGCCGCCCGCACCCACGATCTCTCGGCCGCTAATCGGGAACTGCACCAGTTGGTTGAGGCACTCAGCGCGGCCAAGGAACGGGCCGAAGCAGCCAGCCAGGCCAAATCCCAATTCCTCGCCAATATGAGTCACGAAATCCGCACCCCCATGAACGGGATTCTGGGCATGGCCGAGTTGCTGCTGGAAACCGGTTTGCAACCCAATCAGCACCGGTTCGCCGAGGTTATTCAGCAATCCGGGGCCAGCCTCCTGAACATCATTAACGACGTGCTGGATTTTTCCAAAATCGAGGCCGGCAAACTGGAGCTGGAAACGGTGGATTTCGACCTGCGGAATCTGGTCGAGGACGTGGTGATGCTGTTTGCCGACGCGGCGCACCGCAAGAATTTGGAACTGATCTGTGCGCTGCCGCCGGAAGCGATCCTGGCGCGGGGCGATCCGGGCCGGTTGCGGCAGGTATTGAGCAATCTGCTGAGCAACGCCATCAAGTTCACCGAACGGGGCGAGGTTGTGGCGCGGGTTACGGTGCTGGATGCAGCGCCCGCCGCCTATACCCTGCGGTTTGCGGTGAGCGATACCGGCATCGGCGTTCCCGCTGATCTCCAGGGCCGGATTTTCAATGCATTTGATCAGGCCGATGGTTCGATGACCCGCCGCTACGGCGGCACCGGGCTGGGCTTGACCATCGCCCGGCAACTGGTGGAACTGATGGGCGGCGCGCTTGACGTACAGAGCGTGGCAGGTCAGGGTTCAACCTTCGGATTTACGCTGCGCCTGGAACGCGCCGCCGGGTTGGCGGACGAGCCGGAACCCTGGCCACTGTTGCAGGGAGTCCGCGTCCTGGTCGTGGACGACAACGCCACCCACCGGGAAATCCTGTGTGGTCAATTGCAGTTCTGGGGGATGCGGGGTGAGCACGTCGCCAGCGGGCTGGAGGCGCTGGAACGGCTACGGGCGGCGCGCGCCGGCGGCGATCCATACGCCATCGCCTTGCTGGATGGACTGATGCCGGAAATGAATGGGCCGGAACTGGCGCGGGCGATTCAGGAAGAGCCGCCGTTGCGGCCGACCAGACTGGTATTATTGACCTCCGTAGCCTTTAAAGGCCTATCGCAGGATCAGATGCGGCCGGCCGAGGTCGCCCAGTATTTGAACAAGCCGGTGCGCAAGGCCCAGTTGCGCGACTGCCTGCGCCGGCTGCTCAAGGAAGCGGACAGCCGGCGCCGCCTGCACGAGCACGCGCTGACCAGCGACCGCGGCGCGGCGCTGACGCGGCGGGGGGCCAGGATTTTGCTGGTCGAGGACAATCCGGTGAATCAGGAGGTCGCCAATGTCATGCTCACGCAACTTGGCTGCGTGGTTGAGGTGGTCGGCAATGGCCGCAACGCGGTTGATCTCCTGGCGGCCAAGACCTACGACCTGGTGTTCATGGATTGTCAAATGCCGGTCATGGATGGACTCCAGGCTACGCTGTTCATCCGCGACCGGGAGCAACGCAGAGCGGCGAAGCGCCTGCCCATCGTGGCGCTGACCGCCCACGCCGTCAGCGGCGACCGGGACCGGTGCCTGGCCGCCGGAATGGACGATTATCTGAGCAAGCCTTTTGTGCGGGAGGATTTGATCGTCATGCTGAACCGCTGGCTGCCCGCGCCGGGTGAACTGCCCGCGCCAGGTGAACTGCCCGCGCTAGCGTCGCCGCCGCCCAGCGCGCCAGCAGCGCCGGGGGCGGATGCCGTAGTGGATCAGGAGGTACTGGATAAAATCCGCCTGCTGGAGCGCAATGGCGCTACGCATCTGGTTGCGCGCCTGATCCGCATTTACCTGCGCGATGCGGCGCGACTGATCGGCCAGTTGGGGCAGGCCACTGCGGGGAACGATACCGCCGCCCTGTGCGCCGCCGCGCATACCTTGAAGTCAAGCAGCGCCAACGTCGGCGCCATGCAGTTGCACCGCTTGTGCCGAGAACTGGAATTGCAGGCGCGTCATGGGCAAATCACGGATGCCAGCGGACAACTAACGCGCATCGAGCAGGCGTTTAGCGCCGCTCAAGCCATCTTGCGCACCGAACTGGCGGAGGAGGGTTGATGGTATTGGCCGGGGAACAACCACGGATTTTGGTGGTGGACGACGATGCCGGGCAGCGGTTGCTGACCGGCGCCGCGCTGGCGCAGGGCGGATTCGCAGTCCTGGATGCGGCGGATGGCGAACAGGCTTTGAGTCTGCTTCAGCGCGAATTGCCCCATCTGGTATTGCTGGACGTGATCATGCCGGGCCTGGATGGCTTTGCCGTCTGCGAACGATTGCGGCGGCTGCCCGGCGGTCGGCATCTGCCGGTCATCATGGTCACGGGTCTGGACGACCTTGAATCCATCGAGCGGGCTTATCAGGCTGGCGCGACCGATTTCATCACCAAACCGATCCCGTGGCTGATTCTCCATCACCGGGTGCGCTACATCCTGCGCGCCAGCCAGGCCCTGCTGGAGTTGCAGGAAAGCGAGGCGCGGTTCCGCACGCTGGTGCGAACCACGCGCAGCGTGATTCTGGTGCTGGACCGCCAGGGTCGGGTCCTGGAATTCAACCCGGCGGCGGCCAGGTTCCACCCGTTCCAGCGGGGCGAGCCGATGGGGGCGGATTTCGCTGCCGCGTTGCCGGGCGCCGGGGACTGGAGCGGCCTGGATGAATCGCAAACCAGCGAAAGCACCCTGCAAGGCCTGGATGGCGGCGAATATACGTTGCTCTGGAACATTTCGCGGTTTGCCGACGTCGAGGGCGCCACCGCCGGCTGGGTGGCGGTGGGGCAGGATATTACCGCGCGGCGCCAGGCTGAGGCCAACATGCGCAAACTCTCCTGCGCGGTCGAGCAGAATCCGGTGTCCATCCTGATCACCGATACGCAGGGCGCCATCGAATACGTCAACCGCAAATTCACCGAAGTCAGCGGCTACACCCAGCAAGAACTGCTGGGCAAGAATCCCTATTTTTTGCAGACCACCACCCTGACCCCCGAGGACTATCAACAACTGCAACGCGCCATTGCCGCCGGCGGCGTCTGGCAGGGGGAGTTGTGCAACCGCCAGAAGGACGGCGAGTTGTTCTGGGAGTCGGCGCTGGTTTCCCCGATTCGGAACGAGGCGGGCGCGGTCACGCACCTGGTCTGGTTGCGGGAGGACATCACCGAGCGCAAGCGGACCGAGGAGCGCATTCAGTTTCTGGCCTATTACGATCACCTGACCCGGTTGCCTAATCGGGCCTTGCTCCAGGAGCGGGTGCAGGAAGCCATCGAGCGGGCCAAAATCCGCTCCCAGCGCCTGGCGGTGCTGTTTCTGGATCTGGATCAATTCAAGCGCATTAACGATTCGCTGGGCCATAGCGCCGGCGACCTGTTGTTGCAGGAGGTGGCGGTGCGCCTGCAGGAATGCTTGCGCGCGGCGGATTATGTCTACGCCACCCACGCCGAGCCGCCGTTGCCGCGCGACACTCTGGCGCGGCTGGGCGGCGATGAATTTGTGATCCTGCTGGCCGGGCTTCATGATCCCGACGACATCGCCAAAGTCGCCAAACGCATTCTGACGGCGCTCGCCAAGCCGTTCATGATCGAAAAAAAGGAGGTGTTCACCGGTTGCAGCATTGGCGTCGCCCTCTATCCCGACGATGGCGACGATATGGAAACCCTGCTGAAGAACGCCGACGCCGCGCTGTATCACGCCAAGAGCGAAGGACGCAATAATTACCAACTCTACTCGGACTGGATGCACGCCGCCGCCATCCAGCAGGTTGAAATGACGAGTTTATTGCGCAAGGCGCTGGACCGTCAGGAATTGACGCTGCATTACCAGCCGCAAGTCGCTATCGGCAGCGGACGCATCGTGGGCGTCGAAGCCCTGCTACGCTGGCAGAGCCAGGAACTGGGCGACATGATGCCGGCGGACTTCATTCCATTGGCCGAAGAAACCGGCCTGATCATCCCCATCGGGGAATGGGTGATCCGCACCGCCTGCGCCCAGGCCCAGCACTGGCGGGCGCTGGGGTTGCCGCCGGTGCTCATGGCGGTCAATCTGTCGCCACGGCAGTTTATTGATTCGGATCTGGTCGCGTTGATCGCCGAGGTTCTTCAGGAAACCGGCTTGCCGCCGGATTCGCTGGAACTGGAGATCACCGAAAGCCTGCTGCTGAAAAGCGGCGTTAGCGACAGCCTGCTGGCGTTGAAACGGCTGGGGGTCCATCTGGCGATGGATGATTTCGGCACCGGCTATTCCAATCTGAGCTATTTGCGCCGGTTTCCCATTGACCGCATCAAGATTGACCAGTGCTTTATCCAGGATGGCGCCCAGAAAAGCGATGACCAAACCATCGTAGCGGCGATCATCACCATGGCCCACAGCTTGCGACTGGGCATCGTTGCCGAAGGCGTCGAGACCAAGTCCCAGTTGGCGTTCCTGCAAGCCATGCACTGTGATGAGATGCAGGGTTTTCTGTTCAGCCGGCCCTGTCCTGCCGAACAGATCACCGCCCTGCTGCGCGATAGCAACGCCTGAACCACCGCGCGTCAAGCGTTGTCGTCGCCCGCCTGCCGCGCTTGCAACTCCCGGCCGACCAGGGCGGCCCGCCAGCCATGCTGCAGCGGCGAATCCAGCCCGGCCAGCAGGTTTTCCACATCCCGCCGGTCAGCGCAGATCTGGGGCGGAATGCCATAGTCGCGCGCTCGGCCCGCAATCAGGATCAGCCACTCATCCACCTGCGCCATTTGCCGGGGAGTCAAGCGCGGCCGCACAGATCGTAGGGGCCACTGTTCGGGCGGTTCGGCGCGGGCGGCGGCGATTCGCTCCAGCAGGAGTGCGCCATGCCGTTGCAGCGTTGCCGCCGGCAGCCCGCGAATCCGTTGCAATTGTTCCATGCTTGCGGGCATCCGCCGGGCCAGTTCCAGCAGCACGATGTCGCCCAGAATCCAGCGGCGCGGCCGGTCATGGCGGCTGGCTTGTTCCTCGCGCCAGGCCGCCAGCGACCGCAGCACTGCCCGCTGTACGCCGCTTAACCGGTCATGCTCCCGGACCCGCCGCCAGGCTTCCGAGGGTTGCAGCCGATAGCGGTCGGGATGGCACATCGCCTGAAAATCCTCAGCCAGCGCCGCCAGCCAGCTCCGTTGCTGTAATGCCGCGACTTGCCTGGGGTACAGTTCCCGCAGATAGCGCACGTCGTCCGCCGCATAGGCCAGCCATGCCGGGGCCAGCGGTCGCTGCCGCCAGTCGGCGCGCGTGTGCGCCTTGTCCAGTTCCACCCCCAGCAGTTGTTGCACCAGCGCCGCGTAGCTGAGTTGATGGCCCTGCCCCAGCGCCAGCGCCGCCAGTTGGGTGTCGAATACGGGGGCCGGGGCTGCGCCGCGCAGGTGAAAAAAGAGTTCCAAATCCTGGTGCGCGGCGTGCAGCACCTTGGTGATGGCGGGGTCGTAAAGGAGTTCCAGCAGGGGGTCCAGCGAAGGGAGCGCCAGCGGATCAATGCAGGCGATCCGGTCGGGAGTCGCAAGCTGGATCAGGCAGAGTTGGGGATAAAACGTCTGTTCGCGGATGAATTCGGTATCCAGCGCGAGCCACGCCGCGCCACGCAGGCCGGCGCAGAAATCGGTCAGGGCCGGTTGATCAACGAGATAGAGAAAATCGCTCATTCCCGCCGCCAGACGCCGGATTGGCCCCCACTTTTTTCCAGCAGGCGGATGTCGGTCAGCGTCATGCCCCGGTCCACCGCCTTGCACATGTCGTAGACGGTGAGTAGCGCGACCTGTACGGCGGTCAGGGCTTCCATCTCCACGCCGGTGCGGCTGCGGGTTTCCACCGTCGCCTGACAACGAACGGCGTTACGTTCCGGTTGCGGCTCCAAATCCACCGCCACCCGGGCCAACGCCAGCGGATGGCAGAGCGGAATGAGATCGGCGGTGCGCTTGGCGGCCATGATGCCGGCGATGCGCGCCACGCCCAGCACGTCGCCCTTGGCGTGCGCGCCGGCCACGACTCGTTCGAGCGTGGCCGGCTGCATGACGATCCAGCCTTCAGCGACCGCAATCCGGCGCGTGACGTCCTTGTCGCCCACGTCCACCATGTGGGCCTCGCCGGCGGCGTTGAAGTG
>CALMNY010000085.1 GCA_937872125.1 uncultured Candidatus Competibacteraceae bacterium
CAGCAAGTCCAACACCGAGGCGTTCGCCATCATCAACAAGCGCGTCACCGAGAGCCTGCAGGAACTCAAGGCCCTGGTCGTCAAGTAAGGCGGCGGTTCACGTTCCCGGATACGGACAGGCCAGCGCGGAATTTCCGTGATGGCCTGTCCGGTTTGTTTTTGGGGCGCCTCGCTGCCGCGGAAGAGCCAACATCAGCTAGAATAAGAACGATCCAGCAAACCACCATAACGACGAGAGGAATAACGCATGGCTGAGCAAAAAACCCCTGAAGTCAAGCTGCCGGAATTTAAGATGCCCGATCCGGCGCAGATGGCGCAGCTTTTCTCCCATATTGCTGAAAAGAGTCAGGTCATCGTTAAGGAATACCTGAACCGCCAGAAGAACGATGGCGCGTATGACCTGCAGGATCAGATGGCGCTGGGCAAGTCCTTCCTGGACCTGACCCAGAAGATCATGAGCGATCCGGCCAAGCTGGCGCAGGCCCAGATGGATCTGTGGAAGAACTATTTGGAACTGTGGCAGAAGGCCGTGCCGGCGCTGTTCGGCCAGCCGATGGAAACAGTGGTGCGCGAACAGAAGGGCGACAAGCGCTTCAAGCATGACGACTGGCAGGACAGCGCCCTGTTCTCGTTCATCAAACAGTCCTATCTGCTGACCGCTGGTGCGATTCAGAACATGGTCGCCAACGTCGAGGGCTACGACGACAAGACCAAGCGCAAGCTCCAGTTTTATACCCGTCAGTTTGTGGATGCGCTGTCGCCCAGCAACTTCGCGCTGACCAATCCCGAAGTGGTGCGGACCACCATCGAAACCGGCGGCGAAAACCTGATCAACGGCTTGAAGAACATGCTCGACGACATCGAGCGTGGCAAGGGCAAGCTCAACATCCGGATGACCGACCTCAACGCCTTCGAACTGGGCAAGAACGTCGCCACCACGCCCGGCAAGGTCGTGTTCCAGACCGAGATGATGCAGCTCCTCCAGTTTGATCCCAGTACGCCGGAGGTGTTCAAGAAGCCGTTGCTGATCTTCCCACCGTGGATCAACAAGTACTACATCATGGATCTGCGGCCCAAGAACTCGCTGATCAAGTGGGCGGTGGATCAGGGCTTCACCGTGTTCCTGATGTCCTGGATCAACCCGGACGAAAAGATGGCCGAAAAGGCCTTCGACGACTATCTGAAGGACGGTCCGCTGGCGGCGCTGGACGCCATCGAGCAGGCCACCGGCGAGCGCGAGGTCAATGGGCTGGGCTACTGCCTGGGCGGCACCCTGCTGGCGATCACCAACGCCTATCTGGCGGCCAAGGGCACGCCGCGCATCAGCTCCGGCACCCACATGACCACCATGCTGGATTTCGCCCAGCCCGGCGAGCTGGAAGTCTTCATTGAGGAAGAGCAGATCGCTTCGCTGGAGAAGCGCATGGCGGCCAAGGGCTATCTCGACGGCAGCGAAATGGCGACGACCTTCAGCGCGCTGCGCGCCAACGATCTGATGTGGTCGTTCTTCATCAGCAACTATCTGCTGGGCAAGGATCCGTTCCCCTTCGATCTGCTGTACTGGAATTCGGATTCCACCCGGATGCCGGCCAAGATGCACAGCTTCTACCTGCGCAACATGTACCAGCACAACCGGCTGGTGCAACCGGGCGCCATTTCCCTGCTGGACACGCCGATTGATCTGGGCCAGGTCAAGGTGCCAACCTATTTCCTGTCGGCTATCGAAGACCATATTGCGCCGTGGAAGTCCAACTACGCGGGCAGCGTGCGGCTCGGCGGTCCGGTGCGGTTCGTGCTGAGCGGTTCCGGCCACATTGCCGGCCCGATCAACCCGCCGTCCGCCAACAAGTATTTTTACCTGACCAATCCCAAGCAGGTCGCCGATCCGGACGAATGGCTCAAGGACGCCAAGCAGACTGACGGTTCGTGGTGGCCGGACTGGTTCAAGTGGCTGAGCAAGAACGCCGGTGAGAAGGTGCCGGCCCGGGTGCCGGGCGCGGGCAAGCTGCCGGTGATCGAGGACGCGCCGGGTTCCTATGTGAAAGCGCGCCTGGCCTGATCGCGCGCCAGCCGACTGGCTGATTGGCCTTTGCAAACGGCTACCGTGCAAACGGTGGCCGTTTTTGTCATAATAAATACTTTCTTGTCTAAAGAAGGTAAAGCGGGATGAGTAAATTCATCGAATGGTCCAGCGAACTCAGCGTCGGCATCGAGGAAATTGACGCACAGCATCAGGTGCTTGTGGATTTGTTAAACCAGATCCATGAAGCGATCCAGCAGCGTCATGCCGCTGAAGTCACCCAGAGCATTATCGAAAAGCTGGGGGAGTATACCCGGATCCATTTCGCGGTCGAAGAGAGCCTCATGCGCATTCTGCATTATCCTGATTATGAAAGCCACAAAAGCGCACATGACAAGCTCATCGAGCAACTGCTTGATTTGCAAGGCAGATTGAATACTGGCAAAGCGGTCAGTTTTGAACTGGCGCATTTCCTCAAAGTCTGGTTGACCAAGCACATTATGGAAAGCGACCAGCGTTATGCCCCCTATTTTCTGGAGCAGGGAATCAAACCCAATTTGTCCAAACAATCCTGGGCGAAGAAGCTGTGGGGTTCGTTGAGCCGGGGTTGATAAGCGGGTCAGGCCGTTTCTGAAAAAGCAAGATCCGCGGATTTTCACAGGGGCTCGGTGATTTCAGAATGGTTTTGCATGACGTTCTGATCCGTGGGGAGTCATGACGTTACTTTCCAATGCAAAAACTGCTGAAGATTCGCGCCAGCAAATCCTCGCTGGTGAATTCGCCGGTAATTTCCGCCAGCGCATTTTGTGCCTCACGCAGTTCCTCGGCGACCAGTTCGCCGGCGCGGATCACTTCCAGTTGATACGCCGCCCGCTCCAGCGCTGCCGTTGCCCGGTCCAGCGCGTCCAGATGCCGGCGGCGGGCCATGAAAACGCCTTCCTCGCCGCCGTGATAGCCCATGCAGGCTTTCAGATGCTCGCGCAACAGATCCAGCCCCGCCTCGGTTTTGGCCGACAGCCGAATTTCGGTTCCCCACGCGCCATCCCGCACCGTCGGCGACCGGCCGCTTAAATCAATCTTGTTGTAGAGCACCGTCACCGGCGTCGCCGGCGGCAACCGTTCCCGCAAGCGCCGCTCTTCGTGATTCAGACCCAGGCGGTCGTCCACCACCATTAAAATCCGGTCGGCGGCTTCGATCTCGGCCCAGGCCCGACGGATACCCTCCCGCTCCACCGGATCGTCGCTATCGCGCAGGCCGGCGGTGTCAATGACGTGCAGCGGCATCCCGTCAATGCTGATGTGCTCGCGCAGCACGTCGCGCGTCGTGCCGGCAATGGCGGTGACGATGGCCGCCTCGCGCCCGGCCAGATGATTGAGCAGGCTGGATTTGCCGGCGTTCGGGCGGCCCGCGATCACCACGGTCATGCCGTCGCGCAACAGCCGCCCCTGCCCGGCGGCGGCTTGCAGGGCGCTCAGCCGCTCCCGCAACTCCCCCAACCGTTCGGCAATCACGCCATCGGCCAGAAAATCAATCTCTTCTTCCGGGAAATCAATCGCCGCTTCGACGTACATCCGCAGTTCGATCAGGCCCTCGACCAGGGCGTGAACCCGCCGGGAAAATTCGCCTTGCAGCGAACGCAGGGCGGCGCGGGCGGCGGCGGCGGTGTCGCTGGCGATGAGGTCGGCAATCGCCTCGGCCTGGGCCAGATCGAGCTTGTCGTTGAGGAAGGCGCGTTCGGAGAATTCGCCGGGCCGGGCAGGCCGGCCGCCCAGTTCGCAGACCCGCGCCAGCAGCAAATCCATCACCACCGGCCCGCCGTGACCCTGAAGTTCCAGCACGTCCTCGCCGGTGAAGGAATGCGGCGCGGGGAAATACAGCGCGATGCCCTCGTCAAGCACCGCGCCATCGCCGGCGCGGAATCGGCGCAAGGCGGCTTGACGGGGGAGGGGAAGCGCGCCGCACACGGCTTCGGCGATGGCGGCGCTGTGAGGACCCGACACGCGAATCACGCCGATACCGCCCCGGCCAGGCGGGGTGGCGACGGCGGCGATGGTGTCGGTCATCAGGTGAGGGTACGCGACAAGGATCAGTCATTTTTACCCAGCCACCGCCCGGACGCCGGTTTTCCCCTCCTTGACTAAGGAGGGGTGGCGCGAAGCGCCGGGGTGGTTGGCTGGATAGCGGCTACTTCTTGCGCTTGCCGGGATTCTTCGGCTCAGGCAACACCTTTTTGGCCCAGTTCGTGAGCAGTTTTTTGGCCTGCTCGCCGAATCCCGCTCCCGATCCCGCCTTGGCCTTGAGCGCCGCTGCATCCGCGCCCGACTCAACCCGCTTGGTGATCACCCACTGCTGGGCGATGGACAGGATGTTGTTGACCACCCAGTACAGCACCAGGCCCGCCGGGAACCACAGGAACATGAAGGTGAACACGATCGGCAGCGCCATCATCACCTTGGCCTGCACCGGATCGGGCGGGGCCGGACTGAGCTTCTGCTGGACGAACATGGTGACGCCCATGATCAGCGGCAGCACGTAATACGGGTCCGGGATCGCCATGTCGTGGATCCACAGCATGAATGGCGCTTGCCGCAACTGCACGCTTTCCACCAGCACCCAGTACAGCGCGATGAACACGGGAATCTGCACCAGAATCGGCAGGCAGCCGCCGAGCGGATTGACCTTTTCCTTCTTGTACAGGCCCATCATCGCTTCGTTCATCTTCTGCTTGTCGTCGCCGTACAGTTCCTTGAGCCGGGCCAGTTCCGGCGCCAGCCGGCGCATGTTGGCCATGGAGCGGTAGCTGGTCTCGGACAGCTTGTAGAACGCCAGCTTGATCAGGATGGTGAGGAAGATGATCGCCCAGCCCCAGTTGCCAACGATGGCGTGGATGGCCTTCAACAGCCAGAACAGCGGCTCGGCGATGATGGTCAACACGCCATAGTCCACGGTCAGTTGCAGGTTGGGGGCGACTTTCTCCAGCACGTCCGGCAGTTTCGGCCCGACGTACAGGCGGGTATGGAAATCACCGGTCGCGCCCGCCGGGACGGTCTGCACCGCACCGCGCATCCCCACCAGATAGCGGTTGTTACCGACCGCCTTGGTGTAGAAATCCTCGGCCTCGCCCGGATTCGGCACCCATGCACCGAGGAAGTAGTGCTGGATCATGGCGACCCAGCCGTCCTTGACCGGCTGGTTCAATTCCTGCTTGGCGATGTCGTCGAAGGAAATCTTCTCGTAACGCTGTTCCGGGGTGGAAATCACCGCACCGGTATAGGTGATCACGCCACTGCCGAAAAAGCTGCTGGTAACCTTGGGAGGCACCCGCTGGAACTGCCGGTACTGGCCGCCTTGCCAGTCGCTGGACCCGCCGTTCTCGACCCGCTGATTCAACTC
Source organism: uncultured Candidatus Competibacteraceae bacterium (assembly GCA_937872125.1). GTDB lineage: Bacteria > Pseudomonadota > Gammaproteobacteria > Competibacterales > Competibacteraceae > Contendibacter. The sequence continues at coordinate 5,415 of CALMNY010000085.1, forward strand.
GACCAGGAAGCTGCCGCGCCGGAAGGTATAGGTCTTGATCACCTTCACCCCGGACGGATCCGCCCAGTTCAGCCGCACCTCCAGCGTATCCTGACCATCGGCCAGCCGGTATTCAGTTTGCTCCGGGACAAAGGTGGCGTAATGGGTGGGCGCAGGGCCGTTGTTCAGCGCCACCAGCCCGGATTGAGCGATGAACAGGTCAGCGCCGCTGTCCTTGAGCAACTGGAATGGTTGATCCGGCCGCTGGATCGAGTCCGGGTAAGTGCGCAAGCCGACCCGGCGCAGATCGCCGCCCACCGTGTCAATCTCGGCCTCGAACAGGTCGGTGGTCACCCGCACTCGCTGGCCGCCGCCGAGCGCCTGCGGACTTGGGATCGTGCCCGCCGCCGGTGCAACGGTTGGCACATCCTGGCCTGGAACGACAGCCGACGCGGCGGCCCCGGTGGCCGTGGCCGTCCCCGCTGACATGGTTGCGACGGGCGGAGCCGGCGGCGGATGTTTCAGGGCCTGAAATTCCAGCCAGTTTTGCCAGAGCAGAAACACCACGAACATCAGCGCGGCGAACAGGATTAAACGTTGGTTTTCCATCATCGGTCCTTCGGGGGAGGTTC
>CALMNY010000086.1 GCA_937872125.1 uncultured Candidatus Competibacteraceae bacterium
TTACGACCGGGGTGAGAAATTCGCTCATTACCGCGCGTTGCCTTCGCTGAGCGATTACCTGCTGATCGCCCAGGACCAGCCGCGCATCGAGCACTATCAGAGGCAGCCGGACGGGCGCTGGCTGTATTCGGCCACCGACGGTCTGGACACTCAAGTTGAAATTTCCACCATCGGCTGCGTGTTGCGGTTAGCCGAGGTTTATGAGCGGGTGGACTTCGCCGAACCCGAACCCGCCCCGGTCGCATCCTGAACTCTCGACTATAGTTATGGGGCTACCACCGTCCAAGGAGGCATCCCCATGACCGAAACTGCCAAAGCCCCTACCCCCGACGCCAAGGCCGCCGCCGACCTCAACAAGCTGGCCCAGAATTTTTCCAAGATCATCGAACAGAGCCAGCGGGTCTTGCAGGAATATCTCAAGCGCCATGAGCAAGGCGATCAGCTTCCGCTGATCGATCCGGCCATCATCGGCAAATCCTTTCAGGAATTCTTCGACAAGCTGCTCAAGAATCCGGAAAAGCTGATCGAGGCGCAAATCGGCTTCTGGAAAAACTACCTTGACCTCTGGCAGTCCGCCTCCCAGCGGATGCTGGGCCACGAAACCCAGCCGGTCATCAAGCCGCCGCCCGGCGACAAGCGCTTTGCCGACGAGCAATGGGCGGAAAACGCCGTGTTCGATTTCATCAAGCAATCCTATCTGCTGGCCGCCGACAGCGTGCAGGGCCTGGTCCGCAAGGTCGAGGGCATGGACGACAAGACCGCCCGCAAGGTGCAGTTCTATACTCGCCAGTTCGTGGACGCGATGGCCCCGACCAACTTCGTCCACACCAATCCCACCGTGCTCAAGGCCACGCTCGATTCGGGTGGCGACAACCTGGTCAAGGGCCTGCAAAACCTGCTGGAAGACCTGGAACGCGGGCGCGGCCAGTTGCAGATCAAAATGACCGACCTCAAGGCGTTCACGCCGGGCGAGAACATCGCGGTCACGCCGGGCAAGGTCGTTTTCCAGAACGAGTTGATGCAACTGGTCCAGTACAACCCCAGCACGCCGACCGTTTATCAAAAGCCGTTTTTGTTCGTGTCGCCGTGGATCAACAAGTTCTACATCATGGACATGCGGCCCAAGAACTCCATGGTCAAGTGGATGGTGGACCAGGGCTTCACGGTGTTCATGACCTCCTGGATCAACCCGGACGAGCAACTGGCGCACAAGAAATTCGAGGATTACATGCTGTCTATCGTGGAGGGCATGGACGCCATCGAGCAGGCCACCGGCGAGCGGGAAATCAACGCCGCCGGCTACTGCCTGGGCGGCACCATTCTGCTCACCACGCTGGCCTATCTCGCCGCGAAGAAGGACAAGCGGGTGCAAAGCGCCATCTGCTTCGCCTGCATGACCGACTTCAGCGAGCCGGGCGAACTGGAAGTGTTCATTGATGAGGAACTGATCACCCTGCTGGAGAAGCAGATGGGCGAGCGGGGCTATCTGGACGGCAGCCAGATGGCCGGCGTGTTCAGCATGTTGCGCGCCAACGACCTGATCTGGTACTTCGTGGTCAACAACTACCTGCTGGGCAAGGACCCCTACCCCTTCGACCTGCTGTACTGGAATTCCGACTCCACCCGGATGCCCCGCGACATGCACAGCTTCTACGTGCGCAACATGTACCAGAAGAATCTGCTGCGCGAACCGGGCGGCCTCACCCTGGCGGGCGTGCCCATTGACCTGCGCAAGATCAAGACGCCGGTCTGCTTCCTGTCGGCCTACGAGGACCATATCGCCCCGTGGAAATCCACCTACGCCGGCACGCAACTGGTCGGCGGCCCGGTGAAATTCGTGTTGAGCGGGTCGGGCCACATCGCCGGGGTCATCAATCCGGCCTCGTCCGACAAATACGGCTTCTGGCTCAATCCCAAAACCCCGCCCAATCCCGACGACTGGTTCAAGGACGCGGTCAAGCAGGATGGCTCGTGGTGGCCGGACTGGCTGGCCTGGTTGCAACCTCACGCTGGCCCGCAAGTTCCGGCGCGCACGCCAGGCGACGGCAAGCTGAAGCCGATTGAGGACGCGCCGGGTTCCTACGTCAAGATGCGGTACGATCAGTAGCGAAGGCCCATCTCGACCCCCACTATCAACTTATGGTGATCTCACGCTCCGCCCCGCTCGGGGCGGTTGCACGCCCCGGCGAAAAACGCTTGCACCCGTTCCAGTTTCCGCGTGCGCGGCATGGGCGGCAGGCTGTCCAGAAACGCTCGACCGTAGAATTTGGTCAGCAGGCGCGGGTCGCACAGCATCAGCACCCCCCGGTCGCTGACATCCCGGATCAACCGGCCCACTCCCTGCTTGAGCGCGATGACCGCCTGGGGCAACTGATAGTCCCGGAACGGGTCCTCGCCACGCTGGCGCAAGGACTCAATCCGCGCCTGCACCACCGGATCGCCGGGCGAGGCGAACGGCAAGCGGTCAATGATCACGCACGACAGCGCTTCACCGCGCACATCCACCCCTTCCCAGAAACTCGCCGTCCCCAGTAACACCGCGTTGCCCAGGGCGCGAAATTCCCGCAGCAACGCCGCTTTCGGCGCGGCGCCCTGCACCAGCAGCGGATAAGCCAGGCGCCCTGCCAGTCCCGCCTCTGCCTCGCGCAGGGCGCGGTAACTGGTGAATAACAGAAACGCCCGTCCCCGACTGGCTTGCAGCACCGGCAACGCCGCCTCCAGCAGTGCGGGGGTGTACTGGGGCGAGGCGGGTTCAGGCAAACCGGGCGGGTGATAAAGCAAGGTGTTGCGGGCAAAATCAAAGGGGCTGTCCAGGCGCAACGCCGCGTAATCCTGTAGCCCCAAACGAGCAGCAAAGTGTTCAAAACTCTCGCCCACCGCCAGCGTCGCCGAGGTAAAAATCCGCGCGCCGGGTTGCGCCTCCAGCCGGGTGCGGAATGTGGGAGCAATATTCAGCGGGGTCCGGCTCAAGGTGAAGCCCCACCCACGGGTTTCGAACCAGCATACGGCGTCAGAATGACGCTCTTCCCCGGTCGTCAGCGCCAGACGCTGCTTCAGGTCCTCGGCGCGGCGGCGGCAACTCTCCAGGCCCTTGCCCCGCTGGGCCGCTTCCTTTAAGGCTTCCCGCAACCGCTCCAACGCTTCGGTCAACTGGCTGATCGCTTCCTGCACCGCCGGCTGGTCAGCCACCTCCCGCCATAGCGCCCGCCGTTCCACCGTCCCCAGGGCCGTGCGCACCACGGCCTCCACTGCAGCCAGCGCCTCGGCGCGGAACCGCAATTCGGGGAAATCCGCCGCATCCCGCGCCTGCTCCACCAGCGTATCCCGCGCCAGTTCGGTCAACTGCCGGCCACTGAGCGAGCGGCCAAAGAAGTGGGTAGCGATGTCTGGCAACTGGTGTGCTTCGTCGAAAATAACCGCCTCCACCCCGGGCAACAATTCGGCAAACCCGGTTTCGCGCAGCGCCAGATCCGCGCAGAACAAATAATGATTGATCACCAGCACATCCGCCGCCAGCGCCTCCAGCCGCGCCTTGGCGAAAAAGCACTCTTCAATCCAGGGGCAGTCCGGCCCCAGACAGTTATCAGCCGTAGAAGTCACGCGTGGCCAGAGCGGCGAGTTTTCCGGGAGGTCGGCGATCTCGGCGATGTCACCGCACTGGGTGCGGCTCGCCCAGCGGCGGATGTGTTGCAACTCGACGACGTGCGCCCGCGAAGCCAGCCGCCCCTCCTGCTCGAGAAGGTGCAGGCGATAGCGACATAAATAATTACCGCGCCCCTTCAGCAGCGCCACCCGCGCCCGACTCTTCAGCGCCCGGCGCACCACGGGCAGATCCTGGTGGTAAAGCTGATCCTGCAAGTGGCGGGTGCCGGTAGAGATAAGGACCCGCGCCCCGGATAACAGCGCGGGCGCCAGATAGGCGAAGGTTTTGCCGGTGCCGGTGCCCGCCTCGACGATGAGTAAACCGCCCTCTTCCAGGGTGGCGTCAACCGCTCGCGCCATCCGCTGTTGGGGCAGGCGGGGGGCAAAGCCGGGAATCTGCCGGGCCAGAGGTCCCTCCGGCCCCAGCAGGTCGGCTATATCCATGGCGATGCCCCGTGAGCGTGGCCGCCTCAGTGTGCGAACTGCGAGGCGCGCGCCTCGGCTTCCTCGGCGCCGGCGCCATTCCCGGAAGCCTTGCGGGCGGAGGCGATCACCTTCCAGTTGCGGGACTGCAAGCCCCGGTTGCCGCCAGCCAGACTGTTGGATTTGCTGGCCAGTGACTCGGCCTGCTGATACTGACCCTGATGCAGGCGAATCTGCGCCAGGTCATGCCAGATGCCGGCGTTGCGCGGCTCGATTCGCAACGCCCGCTCCAGGGCCGCGCCGGCCTTGTCCAACTGCTTGCTCTTGACGTGCTTGTCGGCGCTCTCCAGCAACGCTGCCACTGCCTGATTGCCCTCGCGGGTGATCTCTGCCGGCGGCAAATCTGCCGGCGGCGCGGATGGGGCGGTGGACGCGGGTGAGGGACGGGCCGGCGGTTGAATCGGTTCCGGCTCCGGCTCCGGCTCCGGCTCCGGTTTTGGCGCGGCGACCGGTGGCGCCAATGCAACGGCTGGCTTACTGGGTGCAGCGGGCGTAGCGGGTGCAGCCGGCGCCGCCGGCGCGGTAGGGAAGGGAACCGGCTTGCTGGGTGCAGCGGTCGGTGGCCGCGGCGCCACCGGTTGCGGTTCGGGCAGCGCGCCGGGTGCAGGTCTGGCCGAATACCGCTCATCCGCGGGCGGATAGGCCGGCGACAGTCGGTCATAGCCATTTGGCGCAGGCGGATACGGCGCAGCAGCGCCGGGCGGGTAAGCCGGCTGTCGGTAGGCGTTCTCCGCGCCCGGCGGATACGCCGGCTGTCGGTAGGCGCCCTCCGCGCCCGGCGGATAAGGTTGCGCCGGCGCACCGTAGCCATTTGGCGTAGCATAGGGATCGGCGGCATATTCCCGTGGCAGGAGTGGATCCTCCTCGGGTAACTGCCCGACATCCACCGAGGGCGCCGGCGGGCGCGTGGCATACCCCGGCGGTCGGCGGGCGCTACGGTCCACCACCGGCGCCCTGGCGGTCGCGCTCCGGCCAGAGGGTTGTTGCGAATACGGCGCCGTCGTACACCCTGTCAACACCAACATCAGCGCCAACAGGCCAAGACTCGGCTTGATCGGTTCAAACAATATCTTCATCACGTCTCCCCGGAATCGGGCGTTCTTCAGACCACAGCCCCGAACTCCATTAAAATCGCTCATTGGTTGCACTTTAACCTTTCCCCTGTCAGGCCGCCATGCCGAATCGGCAGCCAATTCGTCACTCCATCAGGCGCTGAAAGAAATGACTCATTCCACCATCCTCACGATCACTGTCATTGGCAGGCGGCTTTGGTTTGGGCCGGCGCGGGGTGGCCGGCGCACACGAGGTCCAGCCTTGCGGTTCAGAACCGACCAGGAACGGCACCAGCTCGCCGCGTCGGCACCCCTCGCTCACCCGCAGCCCTCGGCGCGGCTCCACCCGGATCTGCTCGACATCCGCCGGCGGCGGTGTATCCAGTGGCTCCAGCTTCAGCCCCGCCATCAAATTCATCCATACCCGTAACGCGCCACTCCCGCCGCTCAGCCCGGTCGGCTTGTTGTCATCGCGGCCCAGCCACACTACGGCCAGCCGGTCGCCGCTGAACCCGGCGAACCAACTGTCGCGATAATCATCGGTGGTGCCGGTCTTGCCCGCAATCCGTAGATCAGGCGACAGCTTGCTCTTCATGGCGCTGGCGGTGCCGGTCTTGACCACCTGTTGCATGGCGTGGGTGATCAGGTAGGCCGGCCCGGGTTCTACGACCTTCACCACGTCCATCGCGTAATGCTGCAACGACTTGCCGCTGGCGTCGGTCACCTCGCGGATGGCGCGCAGGGGAATGCGAAAACCGCCACTGGCGATGGTCGCGTACACCTGGGCGATCTCGAACGGCGACGCCTCCAGCGCCCCCAGCAGCAGCGCTGGATACGGTTTGAGCGGATGATCAAATCCCAGACGCTGGAGCATCTCCACCACCTTGATCACGTCCACGTCCAGCCCGACCCGCACCGCCGGGATGTTATAGGAGCGGGCCAGCGCATCGCGCACGGTCACCCGGCCATGGTACCGCTTGTCGTAGTTGGCCGGCGCCCAGCGCTTGCCGCCGGAGGTATGGACCAGCGGGCTGTCATTGATCAAGGTCATCAGGGTATAGCGATCCGACTGTTCCAGCGCGGTCAGATACACCACCGGCTTGATCAGCGAACCGGCCAGCCGTTTGGCAGAGAACGCCCGGTTAAAGCCGAACGTCTTCGGCTCGCGATCGCCCACCATCGCCAGCACCTCGCCAGTCTGGGTGTCGGCCACTACCGCTGCGCCTTGCAGTGGCCGTGCTCTGGGCTGGCTTCTTTCCAGCGCCGGCAGACTATTGACCAACGCATTCTCGGCGACTGTCTGCACCCGAGAATCGAGCGTGGTGAATACCCGTAGCCCTTCCGATACCAAATCTTCCGGTTTGTAGTACTGCCGCAACTGATGTTGGACCAGTTCCAGAAAGGCAGGATAGGCCGTGATGCCGCTGGCGGCCTTGGGCGCTACATCCAGCGGCATTGCCCTGGCGACGGTGGCGTCCTCGGCGCTGACCAGGTTCTGCTCGACCATGACCTCCAGAATCAGGGCGCGGCGTTCCAGCGCATTGTCGGGATGTTTGCGCGGGTCATACAGGGACGGTCCCTTGATCATCCCGACCAGCAGGGCGAGTTGATGCAGGTCCAAATCGTCCAGCGCCTTGCCGAAATAGAATTGACTGGCCAGGCCAAAGCCGTGAATCGCCCGACTACCGTCCTGACCCAGATAAATGGCGTTGCTATAGGCTTCCAGAATGTCGTCCTTGCCATAACGGGCGTCAATCAGGATCGCCATCAGAATTTCGTTGACCTTGCGCTTGATGGAGCGCTCGTTACTCAGGAACAGATTCTTGACTAACTGCTGGGTCAGGGTACTGCCGCCTTGCACCGTGCGCCCGGCGCGCAGATTGACCACCAGCGCCCGAAAAATGCCCTTGGGGTTGATGCCGGCGTGCTCGAAAAAGGAACGGTCTTCGACCGCCAGCAGGGTATCCACCAGCACCGGCGGCAGTTCCTTACCGTTGAGCAGGATGCGGTCCTCATAATGGGAAGGATAAATACCGGCGATTTCAGGCGGATCCAGGCGCAACAGGCCCGGCGCTTCCTGCCCATCCAGGCTGACGACATCCACCAGGAGGTCACCAGCGAAGGTCACCCGGACCTGGCGCGCGGGTTCCGTACCGTCCCAGAACGCAAAATCGCGGGTCATCACCTCGAAGACCTCGCCTTGGCGGGTGTAACTGCCCGGTTTGTCCGGCGCATTTCCACCGCCAGGCGGCGGAACGCAGGTTTCCGGAGCCGGCGGCTTGGGCTTGCGCTTAAGGGCGCGCTTGCCAGAAGCAGGCGGCGCAGCCGGTTCCACCGGGCAGTTCGCATCGCGGTAGCCCAACAGCTTGAGTTCCTGGGCGAACGCATCGGCGCTCAACGGCATCCCGGCGAATAATTCCAGCGGCCGGGCGTACACCTTGGCCGGCATGGCCCAGCGTTTTTGATCAAATTCAGCGCGGATCACTCCATCCAGATACAGCATGTAAAGGCCCAAGCCGGCCGCGCCCAGGAGCGCCCCCCCCAACAATAACGAGAACAGCAATGAAAACAGCGACCGCAGCAGCGGCACCCGTTTTCTGGAACTGCGCAATGATCGAACTTTAGCCATGCCTGTTCCTGCCCAAACCTGCGGTCTCCACCAATCGGCCTGGCGCGTTTGTCGTGATTCTGTCTTATCCTACTGCTCCATCTTTTCCCTCTGGAGCCCGTCGCGTGCCGTCCGCCCATGAACCCTACGATCAGGCTGTGTTGATCGCGGCGTTGCTACAACCGGGACGCTATCCGCATCCGGTTACTACTGTCGAGCATTTGCAGACTCATATTTCGCATGTCCTGCTGGCTGGCGACTACGCCTATAAAATCAAGAAACCATTGAATCTGGGATTTCTGGATTTTACCAGCCTGGAGCGGCGGAAATACTATTGCGAGGAAGAACTGCGCCTGAATCGCCGACTGGCCCCGGACATCTACCTCGATTGTCTGCCCATCAGCGGCGAGCCGGTGAATCCGGTCCTGGGCGGCGCCGGCACGGTCATCGAGTATGCGGTGCGGATGCGCCGCTTTCCCCAGGAGGCGCTGCTGGACCGGGCATTGGCGGCGGGCCGGCTGGAACCGCGCCATCTGGACGCGCTGGCCCGCCGGCTGGCTGAATTCCACCGTACTATTCCCGCCGCCGATCCCGCCGCCCCCTTCGGCGAACCGGACCGGGTTCGCCAACCGATGCTGGACGATTTCACCTGCACCCGACCGCTGCTGGCGGATCCCGCCGACCGCGAGGTTCTGGCCACGGTGGAACGTTGGACGCTGGCAGTCACCGAGCGGCTGTGGCCACGCCTGGCCGAACGCAAGGCCGGCGGCTGGATTCGTGAGTGTCATGGCGACTTGCACCTGGGCAACATGGTGTTGACCGATGCCGGGCAGGTCGTGATCTTCGACTGCATTGAATTCAATGATGATTTTCGCTGGATCGACGTTGTGAGCGATCTGGCTTTTCTGGTCATGGATTTGCGCTTTCGTGGCGCCGGCTCTTTCGCCCAGCGGATTCTCAACACGTATCTGGAGTACAGCGGCGACTTTGCTAGTGCGGCCTTGTTGCCCTACTACCAGGTCTATCGGGCCATGGTGCGCGCCAAAATCAACGCCATTCAGGCCAGCCAGGATGGCGGCGTCACCCCCGCCCGCGAATCCGCTCGTGCGCTGTGCCACGACTATTTGCGGCTGGCGCTGGCGCTGACCCGGGAACCCGCGCCGTTTCTATTGATCACTCACGGCGTTTCCGGTTCCGGCAAATCGCGCCGAACAGGGCAACTACTGGAAGAATTTCCGGGGGCCATCCGCATCCGCTCCGACGTGGAACGCAAGCGGCTGTTTGGCCTCGGCCCATTGGACGACAGCGGTTCCACGCTGGGCGGTGGACTTTACACGCCGGAGGCCAGTGCCCGCACTTACCAACGCCTGTATGATCTGGCGGATGGTTTGCTCGCCGCCGGCGGCCCCGTGCTGGTGGACGCCACGTTCATGAAGCGCGCCCATCGGCAACCCTTCCGCCAACTGGCGGACCGGCATGGCGCACCGTTCATTCTGCTTGATTGCATCGCCGATCCCGATACGCTGCGGGCGCGGATCGCAGCGCGCCGGGCGCGGGGCGATGACGCTGCCGAAGCGGATGTGGCGGTGCTGGAACGACAGCTCCAGTACGATGAACCGCCGGCGGCTGATGAGAATCCGCTGCAAACCAACGGCGACGGCGATGTGGAACGGCTGCGGGCGGCGATCACGACGACTGTCCACGGAAGACACGGAACGCACGGAAAGAAAGATGACGGCTCAGGTTCACGTTGATGGAACCGGGGTGCATATAATTTTGTTTTTTGACTGTTTGATGATGGGGGCATGATGGCAAAGTATGACGTATACGGGATCGGCAACGCGCTGGTGGATATGGAGTATGAGATTGAAACCGCCGACCTGGAGGCGTTGGGCATCGAGAAGGGCGTGATGACTTTGGTGGATGAGGAATGTCAGGTGCGGATGATGGACCATCTGGCCGCCTATCCCCATCAGCGCGGTTCGGGCGGGTCAGCAGCCAATTCGATGATCGCGGTCCGTCAGTTTGGCGGGAGCAGTTTCTATTCCTGCAAGGTCGCCGGCGATGATCTCGGTCACTTCTATATGAAGGACCTGATCGAGGGTGGGGTGGACACCAATCATCATACCGAGAGGGAGCCGGGCCATACTGGCCGGTGTGTGGTGCTGGTCACGCCGGACAGCGACCGCACCCTCTGCACCTTTCTGGGGATTAGCGGCGGCTTGTCCACGAAGGAACTGGTCGAGGACGCCCTGCGCGATTCGGCCTATTTCTACATGGAAGGCTATCTGGTCACTTCGCACACGGCCCGCCGGGCGTGCGTCGCGGGCAAGCAGATTGCCGAGGCGGCCGGAGTCAAGACCGCCATCTCCCTGTCTGATCCGAATATGGTCCGGTTTTTCAAGCCGGGCTTGCTGGAGATGATCGGCTCCGGCGTAGATCTGCTCTTCGCCAATGAGGACGAAGCCAGGGGCATGGCGGGTGCTACGGACCTGAATAGCACGGTCGCTTACCTGAAAACCCTCAGCCGGGAGTTTGTCATCACGCGAGGCTCCAAGGGCGCGCTGGTTTGGGATGGTCAGGCGCTGATGGAGATTGACCCGGTCAAGGTGGACGCCGTGGACACCGTCGGCGCCGGGGACCTGTTCGCCGGCGCGTTCCTCTATGGCCTGGGCCAGGGTTGGGACCACCGCCGTACCGGAACGTTGGCTTCAGCAGCGGCGGCCAAGCTGGTAACCCGCCTGGGGCCGCGCTTGGCGGCGGCAGAAACCCGGGCGGTTCTGAAAAGCTTCCGGTAGATCCGCAAATCTGAATCATCCTGACTGCGACTCCCGCCTCACCCGGTACAGTTCCCGTGTCTTCAGCGCCTGCCCGTGCAACTGCTCAGCCAGCGCGGCGCGGGTCAGGCGCTTGACTTCCCGCAACACGGCTGGATCGGTCAAAAGACCATCGCGCAGCGCCAGCAGCCCCCGGCCCGAAATCGGTACGCCGGTTTGGACGCGATCAGCGGCCAGCGGTCCCCGGTCCAGCACATAGCAATACTGTTCCTCGGCGACGATGGGCGCGCCGCTGGCGGCTTCACAATCCAGGGTCAGGCCGTAGCCCAGTTCCTCCAGCAGCCGTTTCTCGAACCGCCGCAGCGGCGGCTCCTCGCCGGGGACGGCAGCCAGTTCCGCCAGCAACCTTTGGTAGGCGGCGAACAGGCCTGGATGCGGATCCAGGCGCGGCAGCAAGCGTAGCAGCAATTCGTTGATGTAGAGTCCGGCCAGCACTCGGTGCGGCGGCAAAGGGATGGGACAGCCCGCCTCTTCGGCGGCAGTCAGCGTCGCCAGTTCGCCCGCGCCGCTCCAGGACAGCAACAACGGCGCGAACGGTTGCAGCAGTCCCTTCCACCGTGACCGGGGCGAAACTGCGCCGCGCGCTACCAGCCCCAGCCGACCGTACTCCTGGCTAAAGACTTCCAGCAACAAGCTGGTATCGCGGTAGGGGCGGCGATGCAGGACAAAGGAGGATTGCAGCAATACACGCATGAGACCGGCGCTGGATCAGACTGAACCCGGATCAGCGTAGCCCAGACTACGCAGCGCCCGCTCGTCATCAGACCAGCCCTCACGCACTTTCACCCAGGTTTCCAGGAACACCGGGCGGCCCAGCAGACGCTCCAGATCCTGGCGGGCCTGGCGACCCACTTCACGCAGCGTCGCGCCCTTCTCGCCGATGACGATGCCTTTCTGGCTGGCGCGTTCGACCCAGATCACGGCGTGAATCCGCGTCAGCCGCCCCTCTTCGGCGAAGCGCTCGATCTCCACCGTCAGCGCATAGGGCAATTCCTCGCGCAGCAACCGGGTCAGCTTCTCGCGGATCAGTTCAGCGGCCAGAAACCGCTCGCTGGCGGTAGTGATCTGATCGGGCGGGAACAGAAAATCGTTGACTGGCAAGCAGCGTGCGATGACCTGTTCCAACACCGCCACATTATCGCCCTTGAGCGCCGACAGCGGCACGACGTCGGCGAACAGCCGCCGGCCCGCCACTTCCTGCAGAAACGGCAACAACCGTCCCTTGTCAGCGATCCGATCCGCCTTGTTGACCGCTAGCACCACCGGCCCCGAAAAGGCAGCCAGCCGTTGCACTACATCGCTATCCTCATCGGTCCAGCGCAGCGCTTCGATCAGTAACACCACCACGTCTACATAGCCCAGCACGCTGGCCGCCGCCCGGTTCAGGTAACGGTTCATCGCCCGCCGGCCCTGGCGATGCAGGCCGGGCGTATCCACATAGACAATCTGGGCCTCCGGCAGGGTCTGGATGCCGAGAATGACGTGGCGGGTAGTTTGCGGCTTGGGCGCGGTGATGCTGATCTTCTGACCGATCAGTCGGTTCAGCAGGGTGGACTTACCAACGTTGGGTCGGCCCAGCAGGGCCGCGTAGCCGGCGCGGGTGGCAACGGTCATGGTAGCAACTGCTCCAATACTTGACGGGCCGCGTCCTGCTCGGCCTTGCGCCGGCTGCTTCCCACCGCAACGGCGCGACAACCGGTGACCGCACATTCCACTGTAAAGCTCTGGGCGTGCGGTTCGCCGTGGACCTCCAACACGCTATAGATAGGCAGAGATTGCTGACGGGCTTGCACATATTCTTGCAGGCGGGTTTTGGGGTCTTTCAACTCGCTGGCGTTGGCCAGGCCGGCCAACCCATCCCGATACACGTTGAGGATCAGCGCGCGACAGGCCTCCAGCCCACGGTCCAGATAGACCGCCGCAAACACTGCCTCCAACGCATCCGCCAGAATGGATTCACGCTGCGGACCGCCACTGCGCAGCTCACCCTGCCCCAACCGCAAGCCTTCCCCCAACTTCAGGCCGCGCGCCAGTCCTGCCAGGGTTTCGCCCTTCACCAAATTGGCCCGCAGCCGGCTCAGTTCGCCTTCGCTGGCCTGGGGGTATTGCTGAAACAGATATTCGGCGATCACCAGATTCAACAGCGCGTCACCCAAAAATTCCAGGCGCTCATTATGATGCGGCGAAGCGCTGCGGTGGGTCAGCGCCTCCTCCAGCAAATCGGGCTGCTGAAAGACATAATCCAGAGCGGCGCACAGCCGCGCTATTGCCGAATTCACTGCAGTGGAATCACCTCGTTGACCTTGAGTACGACAAACAGGCCCATCCCCTCAAACAGTTCCCGTTCATCCTGATAAACCAGATCGAGCGCCTTCCCCCCTGGGACATTGCGAATTTTGAGATCCTTGGCTTTGACATTTTCCACGTAACCGGTATCAAAGCGCTTTTGAATGGCGTTTTGAATATCCACCGTAGTCATACTTGACACCGACTCCTTGCGGACGCTCTCGATCGTGGATTTGATCGAGTAGTACTGCACATACACCGGTACGACCTTCATCGCGATCACGGCGACAAACCCGATCAGAATGAGCAACAGCAACATCCCGATCAGGGTCATGCCGCGCTGCCGTTCGTTCGCTCGCCGTTCAATCAGTGTGAATGCCCGCATCTTTCCATCCCCCCTTGCCTAATTGATGCCATCGCCAATTCGACTGCATTGACCGTTAAAGGTAACGCAATCCCAATTCATCCAGATGAAGAATGCTCGCCCGATCAGATTCTCCTCGGGCAGCGGCCCCCAGACCCGACTGTCGCTGCTGTTGTCCCGATTGTCGCCCATCATAAAATAGTGTCCCGGCGGCACCTGATATTCCCAGCCTACCGTCCCGTCCGGTTCACGGCGCGGCTGGATGCCGGGCCAAAATCCAACCAGGCTCCAGCGCCCATCGGCTCGCGTCTGAATCCGATGTCGGGCTTCCCCCAACTGTTCTTCAAACTGCTGGTAATTGGGCGCCACAGGGTCGCTGGGCAACAGCGTCAGCGCCGCCGGCTGGCCATTGATGAACAGTTGCCCACTACGGTAGGTCAGTCGGTCTCCGGGCAACCCCACCACCCGCTTGATATAGGCCACGGCCGGATCGGGCGGATAGCGGAACACCACGACATCGCCCCGCTGCGGCTGGCCATTGCTCACAATCTTGGTGTTGAGCACTGGCAACCTTAGACCATAGGTGAATTTGTTGACCAGAATAAAATCACCCTTCAGCAGCGTCGGCACCATGGATTCCGAGGGAATCCGAAACGGCTCGACCACGCACGACCGCAGCACCAGCACCGCCAAAATCACCGGGAAGAACGACTTCGATAAATCTACGTACCATGGCAGCTTGACCGCGACTGGCCGCGCCGTGCCGGTTTCTTCCGCCACCGGGACCCGGGCGCGGCGCGGCGCCCACACTAAAGCGTCCAACAGCCAAATGCCGCCGGTCAACCCGGTCAGCACCACCAGAACAGCGGCAAAATCAATATTCATGGCGATAACAATCCAGGGGCGGGACTAGACGCCCGCCTTTCACGAGTTCTTGTCCACCTGCAACACCGCCAGAAAGGCCTGTTGCGGAATTTCCACCTTACCCACCTGCTTCATCCGCTTCTTGCCTGCTTTCTGCTTTTCCAGCAGCTTGCGCTTGCGGGTCACATCGCCGCCATAACACTTGGCCAGCACGTTCTTGCGCAACGCCTTGACCGTAGTACGCGCGATGATCTGACTGCCGATGGCCGCCTGGATGGCGACCTCGAACATCTGCGGGTGAATCAGTTTCTTCAGTTTGACCGCCACCTCGTGGCCCCGGCGTTGGGCCGGATCGCGGTGGACGATCACCGACAGCGCATCCACCTTCTCGCCGTTGATCAGCACGTCCAGCTTGACCAGCGGCGCAGCCTGGAACCGGTCGAGGCTGTATTCGAACGAAGCGAACCCACGGCTGACCGATTTCAATCGGTCGAAGAAGTCCAGCACCACCTCGCTCAGCGGCAGCTCGAAACTGAGTTGGACATGACCGCCAGCGTAATGCAGGCTCCGCTGCGCGCCGCGCTTTTCGATGCACAGGGTAATGATCGCGCCCAGATAATCCGGCGGCGTCAGGATGTGCGCCACGATGATCGGCTCGCGGATCTCGGCGATCTCGTTAGCCGGCGGCAGCTTGGCGGGATTGTCAATCTTCAGGATTTCGTTCTGGGTGGTCAACACCTCGTAGATCACGGTGGGCGCGGTGGTGACCAGATCGAGGTTATATTCCCGCTCCAGCCGCTCCTGGACGATCTCCATGTGCAGCAGGCCCAGAAAACCGCAGCGGAACCCGAAGCCCATGGCCTGCGAGGTTTCCGGCTCGAAATACAGCGAAGCGTCGTTCAGGCGCAGTTTCTGCAACGCTTCGCGCAGGTTGCCAAAATCATCCGAATCGGTGGGAAACAGCCCGGCGAACACGCGGGGCTGAATTTTCTGGAATCCCGGCAACGGCTCCGCCGCCGGCCGATCCGCCCCGGTGAAGGTATCGCCCACCGGCGCCCCGTCAATATCCTTGATGCCGGCGATGATGTAGCCCACCTCGCCGGCGCTCAGGCTGGGTTGCTCGCTGCGTTTGGGGGTGAAAACGCCGACCGATTCCACCTGGAAAGTCCGGCCAGTGGACATCACCTGAAGCTTCTGCTTGGGGAAGATCTGGCCGTCCACCACCCGCACCAGCGAAATGACGCCGACGAAGTTGTCGAACCAGGAATCAACGATCAGCGCCTTGAGCGACCCCTTCGGATCGCCCTGCGGGGCCGGAATGCGGGCGATGATCTCCTCCAACAGTTCCGCCACGCCCAGGCCGCTCTTGGCGCTGACTCGCAGGGCGTGACTGGCGTCCAGACCGATGATGTCGCCGATTTCCTGCGCCACCCGCTCCGGATCGGCGGAGGGCAGATCTACCTTGTTCAGCACCGGCAACACTTCCAGATGCTGCTCAATGGCGGTATAGCAGTTGGCGACGCTCTGCGCCTCGACGCCCTGAGCGGCGTCCACCACCAGCAGCGCGCCCTCGCAGGCGGCCAGCGAACGAGACACCTCGTAGGAGAAATCCACGTGCCCCGGCGTATCAATGATATTGAGCTGATAGGTACGGCCATCGCGAGCCGGATAGCGCAACGACACGCTTTGCGCCTTGATGGTGATGCCGCGCTCCCGCTCCAAGTCCATCGAATCGAGCACTTGCTCGGCCATTTCCCGCTCGCTCAGGCCGCCGCAAAGCTGAATGAAGCGGTCGGCGAGCGTGGACTTGCCGTGGTCAATGTGGGCGATAATCGAAAAATTGCGAATGTGATCCATGGATTCCACTACAGGTCGGCCAGCAATCGCCTTTGTCGCATGGCAGGGATCACGGCCTGGACAGGAAAGCCCCCGCTACTCCCGGGTCCGGAGGCTTGCGAGCACTCGTAATTTCACAAAACAGGGGATTATAGCGTGATCAACGCGAAGAAAGCAGGGATACAGCCACCGGCGCAACATCTAATCGCCGAACCACCGGCTGAAACCGGGCGTCACTCCGCCAGCGCCGAGATGCGATGTGCGCGGCCAGGAATCCCAACCCCAGCCCCATCGCGCCCGCCATAATGACCGGTTCTTCGCCCGCGCCGGCGAATGCGGCCTGGCCCAGCAGAGCGCCGGCCAGCAACAGCGCCAGCGGCAAGAGGTACACCAGCAGCGACCCGCGCAACAGCGCGCCTTCGGCCAGGCCCACGATGACCTTGTCACCCGGTTGCAGCGACAAGGTTGAAATCGCCCGCACTCGCGTCCGCCGGTCGCCCCAGACCTTCGCCAGCGTCGCCGGGCCGCAGCCGTCGCTGGCGGAACAGGTCCCGCAGGCCGACCGGCGCCGGGTTTCTACCCAGGCGTAGCCATCGCCAGCTTCCACCACAACCGCCGATTCCTCGATCATGGCTTGCCGGCCTCGGGCCGATACTGAATCGAAGTAGCGATATGCTGTACGGTCGCCGCCGGCGCTTCACCGACCACCAACACCTGGTGACCGTTGACCACTGTGCCAAAGGCGTTCATCGAGCCGAGTTGGGAACTGCCTTGCAACAGCGGCGAGTCCCCTTCCAGTCGTTCCAGAAACACCGAGATCGTCGCCAGGCCATCCGCAAACACGATGTGCTCGGTCGGGTGGCGGCCGGACGCCTCGGTGAAACGGTTGTGCGAGACCTCGGCAAACCCTTCCGGCAACTGCTCCACCCGCCAGGCCGACTGCGTCACCGGCTCCCCGGTCGGAATGCGGGCGTCACTGGCGTTTGCACCCGCGTTCGGCGCCGCAGCCTCCGGGACCGGAGCCGGCGCGGCGAACGCGGTGTCATCAATGTGCGGCTTGAGCTGTAAATCAGTGAACATCAGTTGTTCAAGCGGCTGACCTTGCTCATCCAGCAGCGCCGAGCGCAGCGCCAGGCCATTGCGCCGATCCAGCCACAGTCGGTAACCGAATCGCCAGGCGTCGCGCGGCTTGATGGCGATCACTTGCGCGTCCAGTCCGGCAACACGGTCTTCCCCCAGCATCTGCAACTCATAGTGGCGCTCCAATCGCCCTGGCTCGCGGGGAATGGACAGGGGAAACGGTGAACGCCGGTAGTCCCGGCCTGCGAACGTGGCCTGTTGCTTTGGCAGCAGACAAACCACTTGGTTGTTGGCGACCACGATTTCGCGCGGTGGGCCGCTCAACGAAACCAGCCGTTGGCGTTCGCCCCCCGGCTCGCCGCCGCCATGAATGATGCGCATGGCTTCCACGTGGGGTCCCTGCACATAAATGAAGGTGCCCTCATAGTTCAAGGTCTGGGCGGAATCCAGCATCCGCTCCAGCCAGTGCCTGGCGTTTTCGGGAGTAGCCGGCTGCGTCCGGCCGATGGATGGCAGCGAACCGGCGGCGAGCGCCAGGACCGCGCAATACAGGAGCCTGCGCTTCATGCGGAGGCTTAGCGACCGGGCTGCGGCTGATAACCGACCATGCGCACGTAGGGCAACATGCCGTTGACGCTGCTCATGGAGGCATAGCCGTTATGATTGACCAGATAGCTGGTCAGCCGCGCCTCGACCGGTTCGCGGGCGGAATGGACCGGGCGGGCAAGCGTAACGGTCTGAATGGGGAGAGAAGCAGGAGTGGCAAAGTTGGCCGTCGTGGCGGCGAATGGAGGGGCGGGTTGCAACACATCAGTCTGATTCAGCTTCAATCCGAACAGGGCGATCAGCGCCACCGAGGCGGCCAGCCCGAAGCCGGTGACCGGCTTGTACCAGGCCGGTAGCGGCCTGGCCACGGCTTGCGGCAGGGGTTCGGCTTCGATGGCCTGGCGGATGCGGGCGGCAAACTCGGTATCGAGCGCCGCCGGTAGCTGGCCTTGTATGACATCGCTGATCAGGTGATACCGTTCCCAGCGGTCGCGGGCGTCACCCTCCCGACTTAGTCGGCGCAGAATCAGATCAATCTCCCGGTCCGCCAGTTCGTCGTCAACCAGCGCCGAAAGCTGGCTCGCCGCAACGGGGACATCGTCAGCGAGTGGCGCCCGTAGTTCAGCCGTGTTATCAGCCATGACTTTATCCCGAAACTAATGCAGTAGTGGATGCAGTTTGGCGTCGATGGACTCGCGCGCCCGGAAAATCCGCGAACGCACCGTACCAATCGGACACCCCATGGTTTGAGCGATTTCTTCGTAACTCATTCCCTCGATTTCGCGCAGGGTGATCGCGGTACGCAAATCGTCGGGCAGATCTTCAATCGCCCGGAATACGGTCTCCGCGATTTCGTCCTTGAGCAACAACCGCTCAGGTGTTTCATACTCTTTCAGCAGGGACTCGCCTTCGTATTGCTCGGCGTCATGCGCATCGATATCGGAACCGGGCGGCCGGCGGCCCTGGGCGACCAGATAATTCTTGGCCGTATTGATCGCGATCCGGTACAGCCAGGTATAAAACGCGCTGTCGCCGCGAAATCCGGGCAACGCGCGGTAGGCCTTGAGGAACGCTTCCTGGGACACATCCAGGGCTTCGCTGGGATCGTGGACGTAGCGGGAAATCAGCTTGATGATCTTGTACTGGTACTTGCGCACCAGCAGATCAAACGCCCCTTTATCGCCCTTTTGCACCCTGAGGACCAAATCGCGGTCCAGTTGACCCTCGCCCATCCGGGCAGACCCCTTTCGACTCAATGGCAATCTCCCTGCAACCATGACGGTAGACCAACGCCCGTTTCGTTAGTTCGCGGACTTGCCGGGATGTTATAGTGTGGACTGGCAGTGGCGGGATAACCGCATGATGCCGATGCAACCGGCTACGCGGCGCTTTTGTTCACAACGATACCCCATTCACGGAATCGCTCACAAGCCATGACCACCTTTCCTCTTTCCACGGATATTCTGATCATCGGCAGCGGCGCCGCCGGTCTGAGCCTGGCGTTGCGTATGGCCGATTCCGCCCGCGTCGTGGTGCTGGCCAAGGGACCGCTGTCCGAAGGCAGCACGTATTACGCCCAGGGTGGGGTGTCGGCGGTATTGGACGCCGGCGATTCCATCGAATCCCACCTGCAGGATACTCTGATCGCCGGCGCGGGTCTGTGCCATGCCGATGCAGTGCGCCTGACGGTGGAGCATGGCCGGGAAGTGATCGAATGGCTTAGCGCGCGGGGCGTCCCCTTCACCAAGGAATCGAACACCGACGGCCACGTGGATTATCACCTGACCCGCGAGGGCGGCCACAGCCACCGCCGGGTCGCGCATGTCGCCGACGCCACCGGCCGCGCGATTCAAACTACCCTGGAAGCGCGCGCCCGCGAACATCCGCACATCACCCTGCTGGATCAGTATATCGCGGTGGATTTAATCACCCGCCGCAAGTTGGGCCTGGACGGCAACCGCTGTCTGGGGGCGTATGTGCTGGACCGTCGTGGTGGGCAAGTCGAAGCCCTGGCGGCGCGCTTCGTGGTCCTGGCCACCGGCGGCGCCAGCCGGGTCTACCTGTATTCCAGCAACCCGGACGGCTCTACCGGCGACGGCATCGCCATGGCCTGGCGGGCGGGCTGCCGGGTGGCGAATCTGG
>CALMNY010000087.1 GCA_937872125.1 uncultured Candidatus Competibacteraceae bacterium
TGGCGCGATCCATGCTGGCGGTGTCGGAGGGCGTGAGTTCCTCGGCCACCAGAATGGCGTTAGCCGGTGGCTCTTGCCGTTCCGGTTCCGCGCCGGTCAGCAGGGTCAGCACCCGCCGGCCCACGTCGCGCAAGTCGTTGGCGCGGGCCGCCAGCAGTTCGTTGCGCAGGCTGGCCAGCCGGTCGGCATGAGTGGTGAACGCGCGATGCCAGGCGAATTCGGCGCTCTTGCCCTTGGCCAGCGCCGAATGGGCGATGTCCAGCAGGTCGGGGTCGTCCAGCAATTCCTGATGGGCGGCGAAGATGGCGGCCTTGTCGGCGGCGCGCTGACCGTGCAGGCTCGCCTGCAAGGCTTCCAACTGCACGTTGGCCTGATTGACCGCCTCGTCCAGCCGGTCGCGCTCCTGCTGCGGATTGCCCTCGGCGGTTTCGTTGACCTGAATCTCCTGATGCCGGATTTGGAACACTTCGCCGACCGCCAGCCCTGGCGAGGCGGCCACGCCGAGCAGCAGGTTCGGGTCTTCCGAACGCGGGCGCGGGGCGGGCGCGGCGCTGGGAGAAACTTCGACGCTGGCCGGGGCCGGCGCGGGTTTGCAACCTTCGTCGCCCAGCCCTTCCCACAGCAGCGGGGTCAGCGTTTCGACCGCTGCGTCGGCGTCGTCACCCTTGGCGGTCAGGGTCACTTTGTCGCCGTAGCCGATTTCCAGACCCATGATCGCGACCACGCTCTTGGCGTTGACCGCTTGATCGCCTTTCTGGATGCGGATCTCGGCCTTGAACTTCTTGGCGAGGTTGGCCAGCACCGCCGCCGGGCGGGCGTGCAGGCCGGTGGCGTTGGGGATCACAATCGCTTCGGAGGTGACGGTTTTGACCGACTCGGTCACGGCTTCCGCCTGGGCGCTGGCCAGGGTCAGTTCCAAAATCACGTCGCGGCCAGCGGTGACGGCGCCGGAACGCGGGGCGAAGGCCGCCACCCGCTCGCTGTTGGTGATGACGATCTGGGTGAGCAGGCTCTTGGCGTGAGTGGCGACGTAATCGGCGTCGAAATCAATGAGGGCGTCGCCGGTCTTGACCGCATCGCCCGCCTTGACCTTCGCAGTGAAGCCGCTGCCCTTCAGGCTGACGGTGTCGAGACCGATGTGCATCAGCACTTCGATGCCTTGCGGGGTGGCGACAGTGACGGCATGGCCGGCCGGGTGCAACTGAATGATCTGGCCGTCGCAGGGCGCGCGCAGGCACTGGTCGAGGGGATCAATGGAAATGCCGTCGCCGACCATTTTCTGGGCGAACACTGGGTCGGGAACCCGTTCGATGGGCACCAGCGGACCGGAGAGCGGCGCGGTCAGGGTGATCCTGGTCATATTATTCATGTGGGTCATTGCTCAGCTTCAGGATTACGAAAAGCGATGCCGTAAGCAGAAGGCTGATACGGCAAGTGGTGGTTCACCAGAAATTCCTCCTGTAGGTTTTGGTTTGGGAGTGTGGCGCAAGTCGAGTGAAGCGGGCTTCGCTTCAGCCTTGGAGTTCCTCGCCGTTGGTTTGGATCAGCTTTTGATACCAGAAGTAGCTCTGTTTTTTGATTCTCTTCAGCCCTTTTTGCCGATCAACATAGACGAATCCGTATTGTTTTTGGTAGCCGTTGAGCCAGCTCAGAAGGTCAATGAACGACCAGGCAAAGTAACCGATCAACTTGACGCCATCGTCAATCGCGCGTTGGCACCAGCGGATATGCTCGCGCAAGTATTCGATTCTTGGATAATCCAAAATTTCTCCATTTTCCCCGATAGGGTCCTTGTCTCCCAGCCCGTTTTCCGTGATCATGATCGGGATGTCTCCATATCGCTCTCGAATTCTTTTCATCCCCTCGTAGAGCCCTTGTGGAAAGATGGCCCAGTCCCAGGGAGTGTATTCGATTTTCGGGTTGGTCACTCTTTTAAAGAGTCCAGGGATGCCGCTTTCTTTCTGAGTTCCCTTTTCGCCAGTGACGTTGATTGCCACAGTACCGACGCCATCGGTGGGATTGTGAGCCAGGAACGTGCTCTGATAATAGTTAATGCCAATAAAATCAATGGCTGCGCTTTTGATCAGATCCATGTCTCCAGCCATGATAGTCGGCGCTTGCCACTGCTTTTGATACCAGGCCCGCATCTGTTGCGGATATTCGCCCTTCAAGCCGGGATCGTAGAACCAGTGAAAATCCATGTCCTCGTAAAATTCGCAAGCCCGAACATCTTCCTCGGCTTGGCTGATGGGAAATCCAGGTAGAAGCACGTGAGCAATTCCAATTTTGCCATCCAGGATTTTTTTCTCCCGGACCAGTTTTCGATACTCGATCACCGATTGGGCATGAGCCAGATTGACAATATGCGAAACTTCCAAGGCCCGCTTTTCGTCCCTGACCCCCGGTGGGTGCAGGCCATCCCGGTAGCCCAGCATGATGAAATTGATGACTTCATTAAAGGTGATCCAATACCGAACCCGATCCCCGAAGCACTCAAAACAGGTTTTGGCGTAGTGGGCGAAAATCGCGACCAGCTCCCGATTTTCCCAGCCTCCTATGTCTTGCAAATCCTGCGGCAAATCCCAGTGATAAAGAGTGACAACAGGGACAATATTGTGTTTCAGCAGTTCATCAATTAACTTGTTGTAAAATTCGACTCCTTTTGGATGGATTGCTCCTGTTCCCTTGGGAAAGATTCGCGCCCAGGCAATAGAAAAGCGATAGGATTGAAGCCCCATTTCGGCCATTAAACCGACATCTTCCTGATAGCGGTTATAATGATCGGCGGCAATATCGCCATTGGTTCCCATGTATGTTGTGCCGGGCAGGTGGGAATAAACATCCCATATGGACAAACCCTTGCCATCTTGTTGGAAGGCTCCTTCCACCTGATAAGCAGCCGTCGCCGCGCCCCACAGAAAATGCTTTGGAAATTTTTTTATTGCATCGCTGGCCATTTCAATATCACCATCATTACTAAAATTTTTGGAAAAAACCCACGGACGGAGTCTACGCCGCCCGTGGGAAGGTGTGGGGGAGGATTCCCACACGGTCGCACCACCACATGCATCATTTAATTCAGGCCTTGGCCTTGGCTTCGAGCGGCCGCTTGAGGAAGAACAGTGCGGCGGTCGTCACCAGGGTTCCCACCACGATGGCGACCAGGTAGGGACCGAGATTCGTCACCGCGTTCGGGATCGGGAGCACGAACGCGCCGCCGTGGGGCACTCGCAGTTCGCAGCCGGCCAGCATCGCAATCGCGCCGGTGACCGCTGAACCGATCATCAGCGCCGGGATGACCCGCAGCGGATCCTTGGCGGCGTAGGGAA
>CALMNY010000088.1 GCA_937872125.1 uncultured Candidatus Competibacteraceae bacterium
TGAATGCCATGCTGCGCGATCAGGGGCCTTGGGACTAGCATCATGGGAAAAGCGCTTGACCTTAATCACAGTTGCTCCCCCACGAGGGAGGAGGGAGTATTAGCGCCGAAGACCTGTTTGCCTACGCCTACGCCCTGCTGGCGACGCCGGATTACGTCAAGACTTTCTGGGATGAGTTGGCCCTGCCCGGCCCGCGCCTACCGTTGACTCAAGACGCGGCGCTGTTTGCCGAGGGTGCGGCGCTGGGCCGGCGCTTGATCTGGCTGCATACCTACGGTGAGCGTTGCGTTCCACCCGGCGAAAAACCGGGCCGAGTGCCGCCCGGCGTCGCCCGCTGTCAGGTGGGTACGCCCTCAGACCCCGCCAGTTATCCCGACCGCTTCCACTACGATCCGGCGACCCAGGAGCTTCACATCGGCAAGGGGCGGTTTGCTCCAGTGCGGCGGGAAGTCTGGAACTTCAGCATCTCCGGGTTCGAGGTGGTGAAATCCTGGCTGGCCTATCGGATGCGCGACCGCTCCGGGAAAAAATCCTCGCCGCTGGACGACATCCGCCCGGAACGCTGGGAGTTCGACGGGGAGTTGCTGAATCTGCTGTGGGTGCTGGATCACACCGTGGACCTGCAACCGACGCTGGCGACGCTGCTGGAAAAGGTGCTGGCCAGCGCGTTGTTCGCGGCGGTGGAGTTGCCGCAACCGGATGAGGCGCAACGCCGGGCTATGCCGGAGAAAGGTGAGAAAACGGGGTTGTTCGAGTAGATAGAGGGTAACTGTGAAATGTGAAATTGAGTACACCGATGAATTCGAGGCGTGGTGGACCAGCCTGAATGAAGCAGAACAAGACGCTGTTGCGGCTTCTGTAGGGCAGCTTGAAAAACTGGGACCCTCACTGAGGTTTCCTTACAGTTCGGGTATTGTAACTTCCAGGCACGATCATCTCCGGGAACTGCGCATACAACACAAGGGCCAACCTTATCGGGCACTCTACGCCTTCGACCCTCGGCGCATGGTTATCCTGCTGATCGGCGGTAACAAAACCAATGATGCCCGTTGGTATGAGACGTTCGTTCCATTGGCTGACAAACTGTACGACCAGCACTTGGAACTCTTGAAAAAGGAGGGACTACTCTGATGGCGAAGAAATTTCGTGACTTGATGGCCCAGATGCCAAAAGAACGGCAGGCGCGTATTGAGGCGGAAACCCAGCGCCTGATTGATGAAATGCCCCTGCAGGAATTGCACAAAGCTCTGGACCTGACCGAGCAGCATATAGCGGCTACGCTTGACCTCAACGCGGCGGCAGTGTCCAAGGTGGAAAGCCAAACCGATATGTACGTGAGCACCTTGCGGCGCTTCGTCGAAGCCATGGGGGGTGAACTGCGCATCGTGGCTCACTTTCCCCAAGGTAACGTCGAGATCAATCAATTCAAACGGGAACCAGAGCCAACCGAACCGGCGGCAATGATGTAAAGAGAATAGTCCCCGCTTACCCCCACCACTTCCTTGCGTTACGCAGGGCGGGTCTATTGAATTTTCCTTCGGGCTGGAGTATCCAAGGGGTTGAAGCTCGGCTGACACGGTGAATCTCCCGGCCGTCGCCTGTTCCCCTAGCGGGTTCGTGGGTGTTTGAGAGGGAATGGGGAGAGTCCTCTACCGAACTTCATTTTTTTCCCTTCACGAGGCGGTAGTTTCCAATGGGAACGGTTAGAGGCAGGCAACTGCACCTATGATCCGGTTCGAATCCGGCGCCGCCTCGCCCTCACGCGCTATGCCGCCGCGACGACAGAAAGACGCCGGGCTGTTCGCGGTCGCGTCGTCAGACGCCACTACATGAGGGACACCGAATAAGCCGGTTTGGGCGAGCTTCGGAAAGGCGCCCCTCCACGCCGGTCATAGCGCGCTTTCAATCCCCCAAAAAGCGGGGCTTTCAATTACTCCCTTTATTACCCTCTTTTAGAAGAAGCTACCCTTTTTCGCCGCCGAGCCTGACCCACTTTGCGCCCGGACCACGGCCTACGCACTCGACTAGCTGTCCCCGTTGCGCGCCAAGCACCCGCTTGACCATATCACGGCTCACGCCGGGGCAGATTTGTTCCAGTTGGGTCAGGGTAAACTCCTGTGGCAAGCGTTGAATCGCCGCCAGCACCTGCTCGGTCTTCGCGCCGCGTGGAGCTTGCAGATCGCCAACCCGTTCCATCAATTCCCGGTAGGCGCTTTTGAGGATAAACAGAATGTAGTTGATGTAAGGCCAGGGGTCATGGCGACCTTCGCGCCAGCCCTGCGAGCTTTGCTCCAGGGTTTCGTAGTAGCGATCCTTGTTCTGTTCGATCAGCCGTTCCAGGCTGATGTATCGGCCCACCTCATAGCCCAGGTGATAACACTGCAATAACAGCAGCAGCCTGGACACCCGGCCGTTGCCGTCCCGAAACGGATGGATACAGAGAACATCGAGGTTGAATGCCGCCAGCGCGATCAGCGGATGAATCCATGCTTCATCGAGGCAACGTCGCCAGCCATCTACCAGTTCCGCCATCGCATCCGGGGTCTCAGCGGCGGGTACGGTGCGGAAGCGGACCCGCTCGCGGCCATCGGGATACCGTTCGATGATGTCGCTATCCCGCTGCTTGTATTGGCCAGCGTCCCAGATCTCGCCCCGCGTCAGGCGGTGCAAGCGGCGGATCGTTGCTTCAGCGATGGGCAGTTGCGCGCTCTGTTCGTGAATCAGCGTCAAGGCGTCCCGATAACCCCGGACTTCTTCCTCATCCCGGTCGCGCAGTAACGGGATGCCTAAAATCAATTCCCGGACCCGCCGCGTCTCGACGGTGACGCCTTCGATGCGGTTGCTGGAAACGGCGCTTTCAATCAGCGCGTGTTCGCGTAACACCTTGAGCCTTTGCGGCGCTTGGCGGGTGTAAAGCGTCTGCTGGCCACGGAATTCGCCCAAGTCGGCCAGGTACCAGCTCGTGCTGCCCGGAACGGCGGCGTCACCGTGGGAAAACCGGCGCAGGGTGTTCATGGGGTTTTCCGGATTCCACCTCTAATCCCGGCGCCGCAGGACATAGAAGGCGTAGCCGCAATCCTCTGTGTAGCGGGCCATCAGCGCCATTTCGGATTCGGTCAAATCAGCCACGGCCTGGGCGTCCGCGTCTCCCACGTGGGCTGCCCGAAAGGCCGGCAGGCGCTCCCGCAGCGGGTCGTAATAGTTCTTCCAGGCCGACCACGGCAAAGGAAAATGGCCGACTACTTGCCAACCCCGTTCGCCCGCCGCCGTCAGATTGGCCTCCACGCTGCGCAGGGCCGGATATTCCGCATCAAAAAAAGCCTTTAACTCCACTGGCCGATCCGACCGGAACCAGGACAATTCGGAAACCGCCAAATATCCCCCAGGCTTGACCCACGACCGCCACTGCGTTAATCCGGCGTCAAAGCCCATGATATAAATCGCCCCTTCGCTCCAGATCAGATCGAAACGGGCTTCCCGGAACGGCAAGGCCCGCATGTCGCCCTGACAGAGCCGCACGCGCGAGGTCCAGCCCCCCTCAATCACGGTCCGGCGCAACGACCGGAGAAAATCCAGAGATCGGTCGAGCGCCGTGATGCGCCCGGTCGTGGCCGCCGCGAGCGTCAAGGTCTGCGCGCCGGTTCCACAGCCGATATCCAGAATCTCCGGCGCGTCCGGCAATGACGCGCAAAGCGCCAGCGCCCGCCGGGTGGATGCGGAATCGCCCGGACCCTGGCGCGGCAGGCCATCGTGCAACGCGATCAACAGTTCGATCAACCGCTCTTCATCCATGCCAATCATCTCTTTCAACGTGCTGAACTGGGATGCGCCCCGGACCAACAAAAAATCCCTTCCCCTGGCGGGGAAGGGATTGATTGCAACGGTTCGACCATTCCTACCCGCCCGACGGCGCGAAACCGCAAGCGGGTGGAAATCAAGCCGGTTTAATGATGTTCGACCGCCCGCCGCACTTCTTCCAGCGAGTTTGGATCGTCCAGGGTGGACAGATCGCCCGGATCACGGCCTTCGGCCAGCGCCTGAATCGAGCGGCGCAGCAGCTTGCCGGAACGGGTCTTCGGCAGCGCGCTGACGAAGTGGATCGCGTGTGGCTTGGCCACCGCGCCCAGCAGTTCCTGCACCTTGGCGATGACTTCCTTCTCCAGCCGCTCGGTCGCGCCCGCCTCTTCCAGTTGCTTCGGATCCTTCAGCCGGCAGAACCCGACCGGCACTTGACCCTTGAGCTTGTCGGCGACGCCGATGACCGCCACCTCGGCAACGCCCGGATGGTTTTGGATCGCCTCTTCGATTTCGCGGGTGCCCAGCCGGTGGCCGGCCACGTTGATCACGTCGTCGGTGCGGCCCAGGATGAAGAAATAGCCGTCGTCGTCGCGTACCGCCCAGTCGAAGGAGTTGTACACCATGTCCTTGAAGGTGGTGAAGTAGCTCTTGACAAAGCGACTATCGTCACCCCACACCGTAGACAGGTTACCCGGCGGCAGCGGCGGCGCCACCACCAGCACGCCCTTCTCGTTGTTGCCGACTTCTTCGCCGGTGCCTTCGCTGATGACCTTGATGTTGTAGCCGAAGTTGGGGAAGCCGGGCGAACCGAAGCGGTTGGGCTTCAAATCCACGCCAGGCAGATAGGTCAGCATCGCCCAGCCGGTCTCGGTCTGCCAATAGTGGTCCAGCACCGGCCGGTTCAAGCCATCCGTGATCCAGCGGGAAGTCGGCTCGTCCAGTGGCTCACCGGCCAGGAACAGGGTGCGCAGCGAGGATAGATCGTACATTTTCATGTACTTGGGATCCTGCGACTTCAGCACGCGCACCGCCGTCGGCGAGGAGAACATGGCCGTGCACTTGTAATCCTGTACGATCTTCCACCAGATGCCCGGATCGGGGTTGGTCGGCAACCCTTCGTACATGATCGTCGTCACCCCATAAATCAGGGGGCCGTAGACGATGTACGAGTGGCCCACCACCCAGCCGATGTCGGAGGTGGTGAACATGGCTTCGCCGGGATTGGTGTTGTAGAGGTACTTCATGGTCGCGGCCAGCGCCACCGTGTAGCCGCCGGTATCGCGCTGCACGCCCTTGGGAATACCCGTGGTGCCAGAGGTGTAGAGGATGTAGCTGGGCTCGTTGGATTCCAGCCAAGTCACGGGCACTTGGGCGTCCATGTGCTGAGCGCGCAGGGCGGCGTAGTCCAGATCGCGGCCCTTGGTGAGCGCCATCGCCTTGTCCAGACCGCGATTGACGATCAGCACCTTTTCTGGCGGGAACTTGGCCAGACGCACGGATTCGTCCACCAGATGCTTGTAGGGCACCGCCTTGCCGCCGCGCATGCCGGCGTCGGCGGTAATCATCAGCTTCGGTTTGGCGTCATCAATGCGCACCGCCAGGTTGGCGGACGCGAACCCGCCGAACACCACCGAATGGATTGCCCCCAACCGGGCGCAGGCCAGCATGGCAAAGGCGGCCTCGGCGATCATCGGCATGTAAATGATGACCCGGTCACCTTTTTGGACATCCAGCGCTTGCAGCACGGCGGCGAAGCGGTTCACTTCGCGGTGGAGTTCCGCATAGCTGTAAGACTTGGTTTCGTTGACCTCGGTGGAGATGTAGACCAGCGCGGGCTGGTCAGCGCGGGTCGCTAGATGCCGGTCCACCGCGTTGTAGCAAAGGTTAGTCTCACCGCCGACAAACCACTTGCTAAACGGCGGCTTGGAGTAATCCAAAATTTTCTGCGGCGGTTTGTGCCAGTCAATCATCTTGGCCTGTTCGCCCCAGAAGCCTTCGGGATCTGCGATGGACCAGCGATGGAATTCTTCGTAATTCATGCGTGAGTGCTCTCCGGTTCGGTGGTTTGGAAACGCGACGTTATGATTATCGCCGGAATTATAGTGTAGTCGCTTGCTCGGAAATTTCCTGCCCGCCGTCCCCGGATCCACGAGGACGGCGCGCGGATTTTTACTTGACCTTGAGCAGGTCTTCGACGCTGGCGCGCTCCTCGCGCAGCTCTTGCTCGGTCGCCTTCATCTTCTCGCGGCTGAATTCGTCAACCGGCAGGCCCTGCACGATCTGGTAGTCGCCGTTCTTGCAAACGCACGGATACGAGTAGATCACGCCTTCGCCGATGCCGTAGGAGCCGTCGGACGGGACGGACATGCTGACCCAGTCGCCGTCCGGGGTACCCAGCGCCCAGTCGCGCATGTGGTCAATGGCCGAGGAGGCGGCGGAAGCAGCGGAGGACGCGCCGCGCGCCTTGCTGATCGCCGCGCCGCGCTGCTGCACGTCGGGGATGAAGGTGTCGCGGTACC
>CALMNY010000089.1 GCA_937872125.1 uncultured Candidatus Competibacteraceae bacterium
CCGGGGAGCCAAATGAAACAAGGGGTTAGGCGAAAGCCTAGCCCCTTTCTCTTTGCCCGTTGTCCACGGGTTGTCCACTTCCTGAAAAGCACGGGCGATTGTCCGCAACAAGCGGCGCTTTCTGTTTGCCTGATAAAAACAGCGTATCAGTGCAGATAAGCAGATAATGTACCGTGCCCCAAGAGGCTGTCGAAAAAATGCCTCCTGTAAATTTTCCTGTGATGGCGAGGGGTAGCAGCGTGGAGCCAGGGCGTCGACTCCATCCAACCCATTGATCTTGTTAAGTGATGTTAGTTTGGCTTACCCGCGCCGCCATTTCGATCACAGGAAAATTTACAGGAGGAAATTTTAAATCCCTCCGATCCTCGGCTCCACCCACAACCGGTCCCGTAACCCCGACGACCTCCGTAACCGCCGTTCAACCGCGCCGGCGAACACCTCCGGGAGTCCGTGAAACGCCGCGTGTTGCTTGGCGCGGGTCAGCGCCGTGTACACCAGCTCGCGGCTCAGCACCGGCGATGGCTCATTCGGCGTCACCACCCGCACCTGGTCGAATTCCGAACCCTGGCTTTTATGCACCGTCATCGCGTAGACGGTTTCGTGTTCGGGCAAGCGCGCCGGGGCGAAACTCCGCAACGCGCCATCGCTGCCCAGGAAAAACACCCGCATCCGCTCCGGCTCGTCCGGGTCCGGCAGGGTGATGCCAATGTCGCCGTTGAACAGTCGCAGGTTGTAGTCGTTGCGGACGATCATCACCGGCCGGCCCAGATACCAGTCCTGACGAGTCTGAATCAAACCCCGGTCGCGCAACGCCGCCTCGCATAAGTGGTTCAACGCCTCGACCCCGAATGGCCCTTTTCGCAAGGCAGTCAACACCCGAAACTGGTTGAAGCGTTCGAACACCGCCGCTGGTCCCGCTCCCTCCCGCGCCGCCTGGAGATAGGGCGCGAACCTGGTGGCAACCGGCTCAGCCAACTGCTCCGGCAATTCGGCAGGATCGGTCAACGTTTGCCAGGCGATGTCTTCGCGCGGTTCACCGGTCAATAACGCCACGGCTTCCGCCGCCTTGCCGCCATTCACCGCTCGCGCCAGCGCGCCGATGCCACTGGCGGCGCCAAACCGGTAGCTGTGCCGCAACAGGACGATGGCGTCGGCCAACGGCGAACCGCCGGTCCGGCTGCGCGGCAACACTTCACCGGTCAGCGCCGCCAGCCGCGCCCGGAATTCCGGCGAAAACCGGCCACCGCCAAAGCAGATATCCCCCAGCGCCGCCCCTGCTTCGACCGAGGCCAACTGATCCTTGTCGCCCAGCAGGATCAGCCGGGCGGCGGGCGGTAGCGCATCCACGGTCTTAGCCATCAGCGCCAGCCCGACCATGGACACTTCGTCCACCACCAATACGTCCACCGGCAGCGGATTGTCGCGGTCGTGGCGGAAATACACCGAATCCGGCCGGGCGCCGAGCAGACGGTGCAAGGTGGAGGCCTCTTCGGGGATTTGCGCCAACTGATCCGGCTCCAGTCCCAATGTGGGCTTGGCGGCGCGAATCGCTTCCTGCAAGCGCGCCGCCGCCTTGCCGGTGGGCGCGGCCAAAGCGATACGTAACGGTCGCCCGCCGCTCTGGCCGGTCAACAGCGCCAGGATTTTCAGCACGGTGCTGGTCTTGCCGGTGCCCGGCCCACCGGAGATCACGCAAACCCGCTTGAGCGCCGCCACCACCGCCGCCACTTTTTGCCAGTCCGGCCCGATCAGTTGGGGATGACGCGGAAACAGCCGGTCGAGATCAGCGCGTAACCGCGTTTCATCCACGGTTGCCGGGGCTTCGCCAGCCCGCCGCAGTAAATCCTCGGCCAGGCGGTGTTCGTATTCCCAGTAGCGGTAGAGATAGAGCCGACCGCGCCGGTCGAGAATCAAAGGCTGGCGGGCGCCCGGTCGTCCGATTATGGAACTGGCGCGCAGGATGCCCAGCCATTCGCTGGTCGGCGGCGGCGCGAAGACGGGCGTTTCCCCGGCAATGGCGATCCAGCGTCGCGCCCATTGCCGCAGGTTGATGCAGATGTCGCCCTGGCCGGTGGCGTGACTGGCCAACGCCGCCGCCAGCGCCAGTTCCGGCGATCCGCCACCGGCCAATCGGTTCATGAACCGGGCGAAATGCAGATCGAGGTCGGTTAGCAGTCCGCTCTCGTGCAGGATCGGCAGAGGATCGTTCATACCGTAGCGCCGCTCGCCATCAAGTCATCCAGCGCCACCACCAGCGCCGGAGCAGGCCGGTCGTGGAACACGCCACAAGCCGGCCCTTGCGCTGGGTCCATGCCGCGCAGAAACAGGTAGTAAACCCCGCCGAAATGCCGCTCGTAGTCGTAATCCGGCAGGTGCAGCCGCAGATAGCGGTGCAGCGCCACGGTGTAGATCAGGTATTGCAGCAGGTAGGATTCGCGGGCCATGGCTTCGTCCAGGCGGTCCCGCCGATAGGCGGCCGGTTCCGCGCCCAGCCAGTTGGACTTGTAATCCACCAGATAGAACCGTCCGTCCGTCTCGAAGACCAGATCCATGAAGCCCTTCATGTAGCCGCGCAACGGGCTGAATTCCAGATTTTCGATCCGCTCCCGGAACGGGCCAGTGGCGTAGCCATGGCGTTCCAGCAACCGCCGTAACGTTTCAGCGCGTAACGACGCTACTGGATAGGTGAATTCCAGTTCATTGAGCCGCCGCTCCGGGGCGACGGTCGCCAGCATCAAGCCGCTCCCGTCCAGCGGCGTCGCCAACACCCGTTCCACCCAGTCCGCTACCGGCGATGTCCATTCCACCGCGTCCAGGCCGTGCCCGGTCAGCGTCCGACTGACCAAAGTCTCCAGCCGCTCTCGATCCCGCTGGGTAAAGTCCAGCCGCTCGAACAGGGCGTGCAGGCAGGTTCCCGCCCGCGCCCCGCGTGGAAAGGCGAACGCATCACGGGTGGCGACCGGTTCGATTTCAACCACGGGAACGGCGACCGTCAGGTCGTAATCGGGCGCTTCGACCGTGTGGCCGGCGGTCAGTGCGGTGAAGCTGCCCACCCGCCAGGATTCCGGCACGGGTCCGGGGAAAACGCGCGCCTGCAATTCGGGTTCTGGCACAGCGGGCGGTTGATAAATCTGGCCTGGCTCGCGCGGCAGGGGGGCGATGGCGACCGTGTCTTTCACCGCGGCGAATGCGGCGTTCAGTTCGGCGCGAATCGCGGCCACCTCCATCTTCTTGAAACGTTCCTGGGTCGCTTCCAGCCAATCCTTGCCGGGTTCCTTGACCGTTGGCTGATGCAGCAGCCAGGCGGCGGGTGCGCTGTCGGCTTCCCTGATCTTGCCCCAGACCAGCGTACAGCGTTGCTTGGCGCGGGTCAGAGCGACGTAGAACAGCCGCAGGTTCTCGGCCATTTCTTCGTTGCGGGCATAACGCCGGACAGGATCATCCTCCTTCGCGCCGACGGCGAGCACGGTTCGAGCCGGATGGGCGGGATCGTGATAGTGAACGAGATCGTCTTCGCCGGTGCGCAGCTTGCCATCCCACAGAAACGGGCAGAACACCACCGGATATTCCAGTCCCTTGCTCTTGTGGACAGTGACGATCCGCACCAGATTCTCGTCGCTTTCCAGCCGCAACTGCTGTTCTTCATCCTTGCTGGTCGGCGCCCGGCGGTGGTCGCCGAACCATTTGAGCAAGCCGGCCATGCCGGGATGGGCGCGGCTGGCGACGTGCAGCAGTTCGGCCAGGTGCAGCAGGTTGGTCAGCCGCCGTTCGCCGTCCTGGAACGCCAGCAGGCGCGGCGCCACCGCCTGTTCGTTCAGCCAGGCGCGGAAAAAGTGAATGAAACCCTCGTCCCGCCACTGTTGACGATAGCTCTGGAAAATTTCCAGCCACCGCGCCCACGCCTGCTCGTCATCACGCAACTGGTACAACGTCTCGCCGCTCAGCCCGAACAGATCACCGGCCAGCGCCGCGCGCACCTGGCCCTCGTCGCCCGGCTCCAGCACCGCCGCCAGCACGCTTTCCAGTTGGCCCGCTTCCGCCGAGGCGAATACGTTGTCGTCTACATGCTGAACGCTGGGCACGTGCAGGCGCAGCAACTGCTCGCGGATCAGCCGGCCCTGCCGATGGCTGCGCACCAGCACCGCGATGTCGCCGCCGGCCAGCGGTCGGTCGCCGATGCCGGCCTGACCGCGCGCCCCCAGATTCAGCAGGCGGGCGATTTCAGCAGCGGTCGCCCGCGCCGCCCGTTCGCTGGCGATACCCTTGCCTAGCGGTTGATCGCCGTCCGGTTCCAGCCACCACACCTGGAGCGGTGGCTCGTTGCGCCCCTGAATCCAGAGCGGCTCATGGCGTTTTTTCTCGGCTGGAATCGCCGGCTGGAACCCGATGGCGTCGAACAGGAAGGGTTGCGTCCTGGCCGCGCCGAACACCGCGTTCAACCCCGTCAACAGGCGCGGATCGGAGCGCCAGTTCACATCGAGGGTATAGTCGCGGGTAGCGTCGTGGCGGGCGGACAAGTACGCAAAGATGTCCGCGCCGCGAAAGCTGTAGATCGCCTGCTTGGGATCGCCGACCAGAAACACCGGCTGGTTGGCGCCGGCGTAAATGCGCCGGAAAATCGCGTACTGGATCGGATCGGTGTCCTGGAATTCGTCAATCAGCGCGGCGGCGTAGCGGTGGCGCAGCGTATCCACCAGGGCCGTACCGCGCCGGGGATCGTGCAAGGCCTCGCGCAGATTGAGCAGCAAATCGTCGTAGGATTGAAGCTGTTGCCGCCGCTTGCGCGCCGCCAGTTCAGTGTTGCAGTACGCCAGCAGTTTCACCGGAACTTGATGCCGGCAGTAGTCGGCCAGAGCTTCGCGGGCCGCTTTCAGCGTTTCGCAAGCGTCGAAAAAGGCATGGCGGGGCGCGGTTTGACCCTTTTTAAGCGAGGCTGAGTCTTGCAGCTTGGAGGCGGTGAACTTCTCGAACTGCTCGAACAGCTCAAGTTTGGGGATTTCGGCGGTCAGATCGCGGTCCATGGCTTCCAGCCAGCGGGGGATGGAATCCTTGCGATAGGCGTTGCCGTTGAGCGCCTTGCTGTTCAGCAATAAATCCTCAATCCCGGCCCGATCCTCCAGCCAAAGGTGCTGCGCGCGTTGCCAGGCGGTCGCAAAAGCCTGTTCCAGCGCCGCGCCATCGGTCTCTCCTTCCGGTGTGGTGACCTGAAGATAAGGTTTGCCCAGATGCGGGCGGATGTTGGTGAGCAGTTTTTCCGGGCTGTATTTTTTATCCAGAAAGTACTGCACCACCATCGGTGAGGCTGGGTAAAACTCCCGCCGCCAGAAATCTTCGACGATTTCCTGGAGCAGATCGCTGGTATCGGCCAGCAGCTCGGTTTCGAACGACAACCCGCTGGCAAAGGCGCTGTCGCCCAGCGCCCGCTGGCAAAAACCGTGAATGGTGAAAATGGCGGCCTCGTCGAAGCCGCGCACGGCGTTGTTCAGCCGGCGGATGGCCAGCTCGCGGTCGGGCAGCACGTCCAGCATCCGGAGGCTGAATTCATCGTCCTCCTCCGCCCGGCCACGCTGGAACGCCCGCCGGATTTGCCCCAGCCGCTCGCGGATGCGGTCGCGCAATTCCTTGGTCGCGGCGTTGGTGTAAGTGACGACCAGAATCCGGTTAACCGGAATCGCCGCTTCCATCACCAGGCGCAAATACAGCGCGGTGAGGGCGTAGGTTTTACCGGTGCCGGCGCTGGCTTCGATCAGGTTGAGGCCGGTCAGCGGCGCATACAGCGGGTCGAACCGTTCCATCACCCCACGTCGCCGGCGCCGAAATACTCGGTCGTGTAGCGTTCCACCCGCAGCTCTGGCGACCAGAAGTCCAGCGGCAGCCCGGCCTTGTGCTTGAGTTGCGCGAGAAAGACGTAGGGGTCGGGCAAACTTTCCCACACCGCCGGCAGGAAGGTGGCGCGGTAGTGGCGGAACTCAAGGATCAGCCCGTCCACGCCCGGCCGGACCTGTTTCAGCAAGTCTTCCTCGGAACTGAACTGCATCGGCTCTGGCGGCGACAGCACCGAGATGAAAATTTCCAGCTTCGGGAGCTCGTCCGGCCGCAGTTCGGCAAAGCGCGGATCCTCGAACGCCGCCGCGTAGGCATGCGCGGCGACATCCTGCACCAGCGGTTGGTAGGCGGTGAGCGCGCCGATGCAGCCGCGCAACTGGCTGCCGATTTCCAGCGTCACGAAGGTGGCCCGCAACGGGCGCAGAGTCTCCGGATAGTCACCCGGATTCACCGCCAGCGCCTGCCGGTGCCGCAAACCATGTTGAATCGAAGCGCGGGCCACGTCCAGCAGCGTGGCCCGATCAGCCGGCGACAACGTATGATCAGTAGACATGAAAGCTCCAGTCCCGGTCAGTGAAAGACATAGGCGCCATACCCGACCACCTGATCGCGCGAGCCGGCGGTGTCGCCGGAATTGCGCAGATCAATGGTTTCACCGTGCAGGCCCTTGCGCCGCGCGACCCACAGCAGGCCGCTGACCGGATTGCGCCCGCACGCCTGGTCGTAGCCGATGTCCTCATAGCGCAGCGCCTCGATGGCCTGGGAGGTCGCACTGTCCAGGCGGCGGGCCGTCTG
Source organism: uncultured Candidatus Competibacteraceae bacterium (assembly GCA_937872125.1). Taxonomy (GTDB): domain Bacteria; phylum Pseudomonadota; class Gammaproteobacteria; order Competibacterales; family Competibacteraceae; genus Contendibacter. The sequence goes on from CALMNY010000089.1 coordinate 6,622, forward strand.
GTAGTCCTGATAGTGGCTGAGATCGGAACTGATGACGATCAGGGTTTCCGGCCCGCCCCACAGCGCCTCCAGCACCGCGCCGACTGCCGCCGGGCGGGCGTCGCCGACCACCAGTGGCGCCAGCTTGAATTCGCCCAGCACTTCTTGCAGGAATGGCAGATGCACTTCCAGACTGTGTTCCTGGGCATGGGCCTGCTCCAGGAACCCCACCTCCGGCAGTTGCCGAACCTGTTCGATGGCTTCCTGGTCCACCGGAATCTGGCCGAGCGGGGTCGCGAACGCCGTCATGCTGCTGACTGCGATGCCCCGGAATCCGACCCGGTGGCTCGGTCCCAGCAGGACGACCCGGGTAATTACATCCCGGACTGCTTGCAACCGGGCATAGGCCGAGGCGGCGATGGGGCCGGAGTAGATGTAGCCGGCATGAGGAACGATGATCGCCTTGGGCGGTGGTTCGGTCGAGGGTTCGACCTGGCTCAGAAACTGCCGCACCTGAGCGTGCAGTTCCCCGGCGCTGGCCGGATAGAACAGTCCCGCTACGGCGGGTGTGCGCACGGTTTGCATAACGACGCCCTCCCGATGAGTTTGCCAACACGAATCAGCTAAAGTATAGGGCCTGAATTCGTTCGGTAACGGGCGAATTGTGGTCTAAAGATTAAGGTTAACCAGCATTCCGCTGGCCGAAAAACGATGAGAGCCTTTGTCACAGGAGGCCGCTGTGAACCCAACCACCGAGTTTTTTCCCACCCGCTACTGGCACGTCCTCGATGATGGCCGGGTCCAGTGCGATGTCTGCCCACGCTTCTGCAAGCTGCACGAGGGCCAGCAGGGCCTGTGCTTCGTGCGCGGCTGCCACAACGGCCAGATCATGCTGACCAGCTATGGCCGATCCAGCGGCTTTTGCATTGATCCGATTGAAAAGAAACCCCTCAACCACTTTCTGCCCGGCACTTCGGTGCTGTCGTTCGGCACTGCCGGCTGCAATCTGGCCTGCAAGTTTTGCCAGAACTGGGATATGAGCAAGTCGCGCGAAATGGACACCCTGGCCGATGCCGCCGCGCCCGACAAACTGGCGCGGGTGGCCCACGAACTGGGCTGCCGCAGCATGGCCTACACCTACAACGATCCGGTGATTTTCATGGAATATGCGATGGATGTCGCCGTTGCTTGCCGGGATTACGGGATCAAGTCGGTGGCGGTCACCGCCGGCTACATGTGCGACGAGCCGCGCCAGGAATTCTATAAATACATGGACGCCGCCAACGTGGACCTCAAGGCCTTTACCGAGGACTTCTACTGGAAGATCTGCGGCGGCCACTTGCAACCGGTGCTCGATACCCTGGTGTACCTCAAGCGGGAAACCAGCGTCTGGTTCGAGATCACCACCCTGCTGATTCCCGGCGAGAACGATTCCGACGCCGAACTGGAGGCGCTGACCCAGTGGGTGGTGGAA
>CALMNY010000090.1 GCA_937872125.1 uncultured Candidatus Competibacteraceae bacterium
GGTGGTGGCCGAAATCAATGCCCGGCGTGATGGCGACGCCGGTTTCTTCCAACAGGCGCAGGGCGAACCCGTAGCTGTCGTCAGTGAAGCGGCTGCAATCGGCGTAGAGATAGAACGCCCCATCCGGGGTGACGGGGATGTCAAACCCCAGATTGCGCAGCGCCGGCAGCAGAAAATCCCGCCGCGCCTGAAATTCCCGCCGCCGTTCCTCGAAGATCGCCTGCGCCTCCGACGTGAACGCTGTCAGCGCCGCGTATTGAGCCGGGGTGGACGCCGCCAGATACAGGTTCTGCGCCAGCTTCTCGGCATCGCTGACACCGTCGTCCGGCGCGACCAGCCAGCCCAGCCGCCAGCCGGTCATCCCGTAATATTTGGAAAAGCTGTTGACGACGAATACCTGTTCCGAATACGCCAGCGCGGTTTGCACCGGCGCACCGTAGACCAGCCCATGATAAATCTCATCCATGATCACTCGCCCGCCGCGCGCCTCGACCGTAGCGACGATGGCCGCCACCTCCTCGGGCGCGATCACCGTACCCGTCGGATTGGCTGGCGAGGCCAGCAGCACCGCAACCGTCCGTTCGTCCCAATGGCGTTCAACCAGTTCAGCGGTCAGTTGGTAACCCGTCTCCGGTCCAACGGGAATTCCTACCGCCTCACCTTCCACCAGCCGCACGAAATGCCGGTTGCAGGGATAACCCGGATCGGCCAGCATCACCCGGTCGCCGGGGTTGATCAGCACCGCCGTCGCCAGTTGCAGCGCGCCCGAAGCGCCGGGAGTGACCAGAATACGCCGCGCGGGAACCGCAACCCCATACCGCTCCCGATAGTGGTCGCTGATCGCCTGGCGCAGTTCCGGCAGACCAGCGGCGGCGGTGTAGCGGGTGCGGCCCTCCGCCAGCGCCCGCTGGCCAGCGGCAATGATCGGCGCGGCAGTCGGAAAGTCCGGTTCGCCCACTTCCATGTGGATGATGGGGCGTCCGGCGGCTTCCAGCGCCTTGGCGCGCGCCAGCAACGCCATAACGTGAAACGGCGCAATCTCCGCCATGCGCCGAGCAGCAATGCGCCGGTTAGCCAAATGACCGCCCCCGGTCTTCGTCTTCATCGTGAATAGCCAGATCGGCCAGGTTGCCCGATGGCCGAGCACCGGCCTCCATCCCTTCGGACAGCCGGATCTTCAAGCCGACATTGTTCTTGGAATCCGCGTTCTTGATCGCCTCATCCTTGGAGATCTTGCCTTCCCGGTACAGTTTGAACAGCGACTGATCAAACGTTTGCGTGCCCGATTCCGTGGATTGCTCCATCGCGTCCTTGATGTAATCAATCTTGCCCTTCTGGACCAAATCGGCAATGTAGGGCGTGTTGAGCAATACTTCCACCGCCGGCACCAAACTACCATCCAGGCCACGAATCAGTCGCTGCGAGACAATGGCGCGCAGGTTCAGCGATAAATCCAGCAGCATCTGCGGCCGGACGTCCTCGGGGAAAAAGTTGACGATCCGGTCCAGCGCGCCGTTGGCGTTATTGGCGTGCAGGGTGGATAACACCAGGTGACCGGTTTCGGCGAAAGTCAGCACTTTTTTCATCACTTCGCGTTCGCGGACTTCGCCCACCAGAATCACGTCCGGCGCTTCGCGCATGGCGCTGCGCAGGGCGTTCTCATAGCCGTGGGTGTCAATGCCGATTTCGCGCTGGCCGATCACCGATTTCTTGTGCTGATGGGTAAATTCAATAGGATCTTCAATCGTGATGATATGGCCTGGCGAGTTGGCGTTGCGGTGATCCACCATCGCCGCCAGCGTGGTGGATTTGCCCGAACCGGTCGCGCCCACCAGCAGGATCAAACCGCGCTTTTCCATCACCAGTTGCCGCAGCAGCGTCGGCAAGCCCAGTTCTTCCACTTGCGGGATATCGCCCTTGATGTAGCGGATCACCATGGAGACTTCGCCGCGCTGTTTGAAGACGTTGGAGCGGAAGCGGCCAACTCCTTGCAGTGGGATGGCGAAATTGAGTTCCCACTCATGCTCGAATTCCTTGATCTGATCATCTTTCATGACCGAATAGGCGATTTCGCGCACCTGCCCCGCTCCCAGCACCTTGTTGCCGATGGGGCGCACAACGCCGCCGATTTTAATATTGACTGGCGCGCCGACGTAGAAAAACAGGTCAGAGGCGCTTTTGTCGACCATCAATTTAAGATAGGGAGTGATGTCCATGAGAGTTCCTCTGTTTCAGGCCAGCCGATTCAAGCCGTTGAGCGCCGCGACCCGGTACGCCTCAGCCATGGTCGGATAATTGAACGTGGTGTTGACAAAGTACTGGATTGTATTGGCCTCGCCCCGCTGAGTCATGATCGCCTGGCCGATGTGGACGATTTCCGCCGCCTGGTCGCCGAAACAGTGGATGCCCAGAATCTCCAGGGTGTCACGGTGAAACAGCAGCTTGAGCATCCCGACCGTGCGACCCGTGATCTGGGCGCGCGCCAGGCTTTTGAAGTAGGCGTGGCCCACCTCGTAAGGCACCCGCGCCTCGGTCAATTCCCGCTCGGTGCGGCCCACCGAACTGATCTCCGGCGAGGTGTAGATACCAGTCGGAATATAATCTACCAGATGATGATCGCAGACGCCGCTCAACAGATGGGTCGCGGCAAACCGGCCCTGATCATAGGCAGCGCTGGCCAGGCTGGGATAGCCGATTACATCGCCCACCGCGTAGATATGCGGCAGGGCAGTACGATAGTTGTCGTCTACTTTGATCTGGCCACGGCTGTTGGGGACGATGCCCAAATCTTCCAGCCCCATGTTCTGGGTGTTGCCGGTGCGGCCGTTGGCCCACAGCAACACATCCGCCTTGATCCGCTTGCCGGACTTGAAGCTCATCAGCGCACCGTCCGGCAGACCCTCGACCGCTTCGTATTCCTCGTTGTGGCGAATCATTACGCCCTGGTCGCGCAGGTGGTAACTGAGGGCATGAGCGATTTCGTCATCCAGAAACGACAGCAGTTGCGACCGGGTGTCCACCAGGTCTACCTTGCACCCCATGTTACGGAAGATACTGGCGTATTCACAGCCAATCACCCCGGCCCCATAGATGAGAATGGAACGGGGCGTGGTGGACATGCTAAGAAGGGTATCACTGTCGAAGATATGCGGGTGATTAAAATCAATATCGCGGGGCCGGAACGGGTGCGAACCGGAGGCGATGATAAAGGCTTCAGCGGTCAGGACCATCGGTTCGTGCTGCGCGCTGGCGCAGACTTCGAGCGTATGGGAGTCCAGGAATTTGGCATGGCCATGATAGAGCCGAACCCGGTTGCGCTCGTAAAAATCCCGACGCATGGCGGTCTGGCGGGCAATGACCGATTCGGCGGAACGTAACAAATCGGGATAGGACAGCTTCAGGGCATGGCCGAGCGCGGAGCGGAACACCGGGCTGGTGTTGAACTCCAGCATCCGGTTGATCGCGTGCCGCAGCGCCTTGGAAGGAATCGTACCCCAGTGCGTGCAGCCGCCGCCGACCAGGTGGTGTTTCTCGATAACCGCCACCGACTTTCCGTCTTTGGCGGCTTTCATAGCGGCCCCTTCGCCTCCTGGACCGGTGCCGATTACGATGACATCATAGTTCTGGTCATTCATTGAGTCGCGCTCGTCGGTAGATGCGGCGGAAGGCGTGAGGACGCTCCACCGGCTTTTGGTGGTTGATCCCTTAGTTTAGTCTCCTTGCACAGGCTTTTAACACTGCAATGCAGCCGACCGCACCAATCCTTATCCACGACGACCGGTATTTCCCTCCCGCCGCCAGTAGCGGCGGTTAAGAATGTCAAGTTCAGGTTGCTTGCTCAGTAGGCTTGACCCGATACCACGCCGCATACAACGCCGGCAGAAACAACAAGGTCAGCAGCGTCGCCACCGTCAGGCCGCCCATGATCGCCACCGCCATCGGCCCGAAAAAGGCGCTGCGCGTCAGCGGAATCATCGCCAG
>CALMNY010000091.1 GCA_937872125.1 uncultured Candidatus Competibacteraceae bacterium
CGGTCCTGCACGGCGGCCAGAGCGCTGTCGCGGAACGCCCGGTCCAGGCTCAGGCCGGTCAGGCCGAGAAAGGCCGCCAGCACGATACTGGCGCCGATCAGCAGGCGGCTACGCAGGGAACGCATCGGCGCTCAGCCGGCAGTGCGTTCCAGCCGAACCCGATACCCCCGCCCCCGCAAGGTTTCGATGGGATTGAGCGTGCGGTCGGGGTCGAGCTTGCGGCGCAACCGGCCCACCAGCACTTCCAGCACATTGCTGTCGCGGTCCTCGTCTTCCTGATAGAGGTGCTCGGTCAGCTCGGTCTTGGAAATCACTGTACCCGCGTGCAGCATCAGGTATTCGAGCAGTTTGTATTCGTAAGCAGTCAGTTCCACCGCCTGCCCGGCGAGGGTGACCTGCTGGGCGCCGGTGTCGAGAGCGATGGGGCCGCATTGCAACACCGCCTGGGTCCAGCCGCCGGTACGGCGGATCAGCGCCCGCAGCCGCGCCAGCAGTTCTTCCGTGTAAAACGGTTTGACCAGATAATCATCGGCTCCGGCTTCCAGCCCCTCAACCTTGTCCTGCCAGCGACCACGGGCGGTCAGGATCAGCACCGGAAACGTGCGGCCCGCCGCCCGCCAGCGCCGGATGATCTCGATACCCGACAGATCGGGCAGGCCGAGATCTACGACCGCCGCATCCAGTGGGTACTCCTGGCCAATGTACAGCCCGGTGCGGCCATCGGCGGCGCTGTCCACAGCGTAGCCTTGCTCGCGCAACTGGGTGGTCACCCGCTCCCGCAGGGCGGCTTCATCCTCAATGATCAGAATGCGCATGGTTCAGATAGGGTCACAGGTTGGGAAGGCGGGCGGGGATTCATTCGCGCACCGCGCCGCTGCGCGGGTCATAATGCAGACTGCGCACCCGGCCATCCGGTTGCAGGATGCGGACCCGGTAGCCGTTCTGGCCATCCTGATCGCCGCCCTGCACGCCCAGCACCCGGCCGCCGGTGGCGTTGCGAGCCGCGTTAGCGGCCCGGTCGGGATCGGCGAAGGGACGGGAGGGTGGCGGACCTTGCCGGCCAGGCGGTGGCGCATAACCTTCGCCGCGACGCCAGGATTGCGCCTGCGCGCCGCTGGCGGCCAGCAAACCCGCCAGCGCCAGAAGCGCCAGCCGGGAGAATCGCCGTGACCTGTCAGACATGTCGGGAATTTCCGCAGGGTGATGAAATTGTATGAGCTTAAAGCTTATCGGGTTAAGAATGAATCGGGACTGAACCCCAGTGGACTGCGGCCCTGCGGGAGCCAGGTTCAGTATGGATTCAGCCGACTGTTCTTAGGCTGAACGACGTATTGAAAAGTGCGATGGCGAGTCATCGCGGACGAACGAACAACCAGGAGCCGATTCGATGAAAAAGCAATGGTGGGCAGGATTGATGGCGGCCTTATTGCTAGGGCCGACCGCAGTCTGGGCACAGCGGTACGGTGGCGATATCGAGGTAACCGTGGTTAGCGACCGGGGTCGGACGTTGCCGCAATATCCAGTGCGTGAGGGCCGGGGCGGGGTCTACAAGGCGTATCTGGAGGCGGTGCGCGGCCAGAATTACTCCGTGCAGATTCGCAACCGCACCAACCAGCGCGTTGGTGTAGTCATCGCCGTGGATGGCCGTAACATCATTTCCGGCGACCGTTCCAATCTGCGGCCGGACGAGCGGATGTATGTACTCGGCCCCCATCAGCAGGAGAGTTATGACGGCTGGCGCACCGGCAAGAATCGGGTCAACCGGTTTTATTTCACCGACGCCGGCGATTCCTATTCAGGCGCCTGGGGTGATTACTCGGCGATGGGCGTAATCGCGGTAGCGGCGTTCCGCGAGTCGGCGCGGGTTCAACCGCAACCGTGGAGTCAGGAAGGACCCGGCTATAGCGATCAGCGCGGGTTGCGGCGCGCCCCGTCTGCGGCGGAAGGCGCGGCGCCGCGTGCGGCGCCGGCAGAGCCGGGCACCGGCTATGGCGAAAGCGAGTGGTCGCCATCGCGGCGGGTCGAGTTCGAGCCAGAGCGGCGGCCGTTTGCCCAGGTGTTTCTGAAATACGCCTGGCGGGAAACCCTGTGCCGCCAAGGCGTGGCGGATTGTGATGGCGACAGTCGGCCGCCGCGCGGCAACCGGTTCTGGAATGAAGGTGACCGTTATACGCCGCCGCCGCCACGCGATGAGCGGGAGGAATGGCGTTAAGGCGATTTCCCTAAAAGACCGTACCAGGCAGGTTCCCTGTAGGGACACGGCGCCGCCGTGTCCCTACAGGTCCCACGGGTATAATCCTTGCGAGAAATCACCCTAGCGGAACCACCAGTTCGAACCACAAGGGGCTTGCCGGCAACCGCTTCGCCCGC
>CALMNY010000092.1 GCA_937872125.1 uncultured Candidatus Competibacteraceae bacterium
CGAGGAAATCCTTGTTGCTCCCCGCCGTGTAGGCCCGCCGCTCGACGCCCAGTTTGGCGATCGCGTCGGTAAAACCGAAGCTGTCCATTCGCACCCCGATGGTGCCGACGATGCTGGCCTTGTTGACATAAATCTGCTGCGCCGCCGCGGCGATGTAATAACCGCCGGAAGCACATACGTCACTGGCCACCGCGTAAACCGGAATTTTGGGATGTTGCTGGCGCAACTTCTGAAGTTCGTCGTAAATCTCGCCGGCCTGCACCGGGCTGCCACCGGGGCTGTTGATTTCCACCACCAAGCCGACCGTTTTTTCGTCCTTGAACGCCTTGCGCAGCGCTTCGATCACATTTTTGGCGCTGGCTTCGGAACTGCTGGAAATCAGGCCATCCACCCGCACCAGCGCCGTGTGCTTCTTGGCGGCGGCGGTCGCGCTGCCGAGATCGTCTGGCCAGGCCAGCGCCAGCAATCCCACCAGATAGGCGAAAAAAAGAAACTTGAAGAAAATTCCCCAGCGCCGCGCCCGCCGCTGTTCGGTCACCGCAGCGAACGCCAGTTTGGTCAGGGTATCACGCGCCCAGCGTTCATCACCGGGCAAGTTTGCATTCGGATTCGGGTCGCTCATCACTCTCTCTACTCAGGTTCCGCGTTGATTCATTGCCACCAGACGGTCCAGGACCGCTTTCAATTCGGGAGCCAGCGGGGCGCTGATCGCAATGTCTCGCCCGCCCAGCGGCAGGCTCAGGCTATGGGCGTGCAGGAACAACCGGCGCAAACCGAATTGTTCCGTCATCAGCCGATTGAAATCAGCATCGCCATACTTGTCATCGCCAGCCAGCGGATGGCCGACATGGGCGGCGTGGACGCGAATCTGATGGGTGCGACCCGTGTCAATGCGCGCTTCCAGCAGCGAGGCCGGCTTGTGCAGACTGACCGGCCAGAAATGCGTCCGGGCCGGCTTGCCGTCGTCCAGCACTTCCACCATCCGCTCCCCGCCGCGCAACACATTGCGGCGCAGGGGCTGGTTGACCTCGCGCGGGCCGTGATTCCAGTAGCCGCGCACCAGCGCCAGGTAGCGCTTTTCCACTCGCCCGGCCCGCAGGGCGTCCTGAAGCGCGCGCAGCGCCGTCGGCGTCCTGGCCAGCGCCAGACAGCCGCTGGTCTCGCGGTCGAGCCGGTGCGCCAGCTCCAGAAACGGCTCATTGGGCCGCAGCGTGCGCAGCAGTTCCATCACCCCGTAATCCAGCCCGCTGCCCTTGTGGACCGCCAGCCCGGCGGGTTTGTCGAGCACCAGCAGCTCGCGATCCTCGTACAACACCGCCGCGCGCAACCGTTCCGCCAGGCCAGGCGACACGCGCAGCGGCCGCTCTTCCCGTTCACCCAGCCGCACCGGCGGAATCCGCAGCATGTCGCCGGCCTGCAGCCGGCGATCCGGCGAGACCCGCCCGCCGTTCAACCGCACCTCGCCGGTGCGCACGATGCGGTAAATCAGACTTTTAGGCGCGCCCTTCAGTTCGCGTCGCAGGAAATTGTCAAGGCGCTGGCCAGCGTCATCGGCAGTAATGGCCAGATGCCGCACGCCAGGGGAAGCAGAGGAAACGGTCATGAGTTTGAAGCGTAGCTATCGGACTGTTATAGTTGCGGCCGTTGTCGCCGAAGGGGCCGCAAACGGCCGGCGAAACTGGATCAATACACCATATCGGTTTTCGTACCCGCGCGCCAGTCAACCGGCGGGCGGGGTGATCTTAACGGGTTTGTCCGCCGCTCGACCCTACCTTACCTGAGCGGCTCTTGACCGCGCTCCCAGCCGACTGGTCACGCTTTCCGCGGCGTATTTTGGGTTCTCGCCCGACGTTTTGGATTTCCATCCTCCGGGTCATTCCCCACTCCAGCGCCGCCTCGGCGACAACCACCGCGTCACCGCCGGTGATGGTCGAGCGCAGGGAATTTCATCATGAAACGCATGCTGATCAACGCGACTCAGCAGGAAGAGTTGCGCGTGGCCCTCGTAGACGGCCAGAAACTCTACGACCTCGATATCGAAACGCCCTCGCGGGAACAGAAGAAATCCAACGTCTACAAGGGTCGCGTCACCCGCATCGAGCCGGGGCTGGAAGCGGCGTTCGTGGACTACGGCGGCGACCGGCACGGCTTCCTGCCGTTCAAGGAAATCAACCGCAGCTACTTTGATTCCCACGCCGCCGAGGGTGGCCGCCCCAGCATCCGCGAGGCGATCCGCGAAGGCCAGGAAATCATGGTGCAGGTGGAAAAGGA
>CALMNY010000093.1 GCA_937872125.1 uncultured Candidatus Competibacteraceae bacterium
TAAAAACTAACTTATTGATTGTAGGAGCGAGCTTGCTCGCGATATGAAGGTCAGCAATCGCGGCCAAGGCCGCTCCTACACATAAGCCATTGATTTAATAACAGCTATTTTTCAGATAGCTTCTAAGTATCACTCTTCTTTCAGCGCATCCTGCACCAGCACGTCCATGCTGACGTGGCGCACGTCCTTGCCCTTGACCAGATAGATGATGTACTCGGCGATGTTCTTGGAATGATCGCCGATCCGCTCCAGCGCCTTGACGATGAAAATCACGTTGATGGCGTGGCCGATGGTGCGTGGGTCTTCCATCATGTAGGTGATCAGCCGCCGCAGCGCCGACTGGAATTCCTGATCCAGTTCGTCGTCACCCTGGGCGACTTCCACTGCTTTTTCCACATCCAGCCGGGCCAGGGCGTCGAGGCAGCCGTGCAGCATGTCCTGCGCCAGCTTCGCCATCGGCACCACATCCCGGAGCAGCTTGGCGCTGGGAGGGCTGCCGATCCCTTCGTAAATCTTGACGGTCATCCGGGCGATTTTCTCGGCTTCATCGCCGATCCGCTCCAGGTCGGTGACGATCTTCGACAGCGACATGATCAACCGCAGGTCGCTGCCGAGCGGTTGGCGCAGGGCGATGATGCTCACGCAGTCCTCGTCGGCCTTGACTTGCAGGCCGTTGATGATCTGGTCGCGCGAAATCACCTCGCGCGCCGCAGTGATGTCTTCATCGTCCAGCGCCTGGATGGCGCGCTTGATCTGCTCTTCGACCAGCCCGCCCATTTCCAGCACCAGGTTGCGCAGGTTGGCGAGCTGGACATCGAATTGCTTGACGGTATGGGCGTCTTGACTGATGGCCATATCGAATACTCCCGTTCAGCCGAAGCGGCCGGTGATGTAATCCTCGGTCAGCTTGTGCCGGGGATTGGTGAAGATCTGGTCGGTGTCGCCGACCTCGATCAGATCGCCCAGATGAAAATAGGCGGTGCGCTGCGAGACGCGGGCCGCCTGCTGCATCGAGTGGGTCACGATGATGATGGTGTAGTTCTCCCGCAGTTCATCAATCAGTTCCTCGATCTTGGCGGTGGCGATCGGGTCCAGCGCCGAGCAGGGTTCGTCCATCAGGATGACTTCGGGATTCACCGCGATGGCGCGGGCAATGCACAGCCGTTGTTGCTGGCCGCCGGACAGGCTGGTGCCCGGTTCGTTCATCCGCTTCTCGACTTCCTTGATCAGGCCGGCCCGTTCCAGGCTTTCGCGCACCAGGTCGTCAAGTTCCGCCTTGTTATTCACCATGCCGTGAATGCGCGGCCCGTAGGCGACGTTTTCGTAAATGGACTTGGGGAAGGGGTTGGGTTTCTGGAACACCATGCCGACCCGGGCGCGCAGTTGCACCACGTCCACGTCCTTGTCGTAGATGTCGTCGGCGTCGAGCTGGATTTGGCCGGTGACACGGCAGATGGGGATGGTGTCGTTCATCCGGTTCAGGCAGCGCAGGAAGGTGGACTTGCCGCAGCCGGACGGGCCGATAAAAGCGATGACTTCGTTGGCGCCGATGTCGAGGCCCACGTTCTTGATCGCGCGTTTTTCGCCGTAGTAGACGTTGACGCCGCGACAGACCATTTTCGGGTTGTCCACCGTGATCTTGCCGACGGTTTGCCGGTTGTTGTAGTCGGTCACTTCGACGCTGGACTGCTGGCGGGGCGCGGTGTCGCGGTTGAGCGCCTGGTCCAGGGCGACCTTGGTTTCGATGGCGGTCGTGCTCATGAGGGCGGTAATCCTTGGTTTTTGAGAGGGGGCGGGTCGGTCGGAATCTTACCAGCGCCGCTCGAAGCGTTTGCGCAGCAGGATGGCCAGGCCGTTCATCAGAATCATGAAGGCCAGCAACACCATGATGGCCGCCGAGGTCCGTTCCACGAACGCCCGTTCCGGCAGGTCGGACCAGAGGTAGATTTGCACCGGCAGCACCGTGGAGGGGTCCATGAAACTCTTGGGCACGTCCACGATGAAGGCGACCATGCCGATCATCAGCAGCGGCGCCGATTCGCCCAGGGCGCGGGCCATGCCGATGATGGAGCCGGTCAACATGCCGGGCATGGCCAGCGGCAGCACGTGATGTCCCACCATTTGCAGCTTGGAGGCGCCCATGCCGAGCGCCGCCTCGCGGATGGACGGCGGCACCGAGGTCAGGGCGGCGCGGCCAGCGATGATGATCACCGGCAACGTCATCAGGCTCAGCACCAGCCCGCCGACCAGCGGCGCGGAGCGGGGCAGGCCGAAGAAATTGATGAACACCGCCAGCCCCAGCAGACCGAACACGATGGACGGCACCGCCGCCAGGTTGTTGATGTTGACCTCGATCAGATCGGTCCAGCGGTTCTTGGGGGCGAATTCCTCCAGATACACCGCCGTTGCCACGCCAATCGGGAACGACAGCAGGAAGGTGACCAGAAGGGTGTAGAACGAACCCATCAGCGCGCCGCGAATGCCCGCCTGTTCCGGTTCGCGGGAATCGCCGCTGGTGAACAGAACGGTGTTGAATTGCTTCTCGATCTTGCCGGCGGCTTGCAGCTTGTCCACCCATTCGATCTGGTTGTCCTTGATCGGTCGCTCTGTCTCGTCGAGCGTGCGGTCGATGTTGCCCTTGACCAGGGTGTCGACCGTGGCGCTGGCCAGCAGCCAGATTTCCTGTTCGGCGCCGATTAGCGCGGGGGTTTGCAACACCCGGCGTTGCAGTTCGTAGGCCGCGTCGGAACTGACCAGGCCGTAGAGTGCGCGCAACTCCAGGCGGCCCTGTACGTTAGGGAACAGTTGGCGCATCCCGGCGCGCACCAGGGCGGCGTAATCGGCATTGGCCAGCGTTTGCGGATCGCGCTTGCCGTCTGGGTCGAGCACGGCGGCATCGAACTTGATGGGCACCTGGACGTAGGTCTGCCAGAACGCCGGATAGCCCTTGCCGATGATGTTGGCGAACATCAGTACGACGAACGCCAGCCCGAGACTGATGGCGATCAGCCCGTACCAGCGGAAGCGGCGCTCGGCGGCACGGCGGCGTTTCAGGCCGGCGTTGACGATGCTCTTGATGTCCCGATTGGGGACCGCCGGCGGGGTGGAGGTAGCGGTGGGCTTGTT
>CALMNY010000094.1 GCA_937872125.1 uncultured Candidatus Competibacteraceae bacterium
GCCGGCGACGATCCGCCCAATCGCCTGCAAGCCAGTGCCTGTATCCACAAGGCCTTGATTTGGCCAGAGCAGTTTTTAGATGGCCTCTTAATACAACACGGCCACCTCGGTGATTTCGCTGGCGCGCAGGGAGAGCATCGCGCTGCCGCCGGATTTGCGCACGGTGACGCGGATCATGCCTTCCATGACGGCGTCCAGTGTACCGCGATACGGCGTGCCGTTGGTGGTGCGCAGCTTCACGACCTTGCCGACATGCCGGCTCAGTTCGCCGACCGGAATGGGGTGATAGGTCTGGTAGATCTTCTCGGCTACGACGGGAGATGGAGACACGGTCGCCGGCGTTGTTTTCGGTTCTGGTTCCGGTTCCGGTTCCGGTTCCGATGCGAGGTTCAGCGCCTTGGTAATTTTGGCCGCGTCCCAGTCTACGGTGAGGTCAGTGACCTCGGCTTCGTTGACTTTCATCCGCAGCCCAAGCAGTTTGACGATATCGGCGGGCGCATATTCATGCAATTCGGCGGGATTGATCAGTGCGGGTGGGTTGGCGGTGATCATTACGGTTCCACCCTCGCCGAGATAACGCTGGTAAGCGGCGACCAACCCGGGGCTTAAGAGAACGCCATTGGCCCGCAGGCGCTCAGCGACCTGCTGGACATGATCAGCGAGATAATCGGGCAGAGGCTTGCCGGCTTTGGCGGCGCAGTAGGCGTTCCGGCGCTGGTTGAAACCATCATCGCGCAACACAAAGTTCAGCTTGGCGAGCTTGGGCGTGAACGAAACGGCGAACTCCGCCAGCGATTCCGGCGGTCTGGTTAGGCCCAGACCGATGTCCAGATGGAGTGCTGCCCAGTTCTGACTGCTGCTTTCCATGCGCAACTCCAGCATATTATTTTTAGGATCAATGCGGTAGCCGATTTCCATAGCGCCGACGAACTGAGTGTAGCCCATTTCCCGCCACTCAGCGGCGCCAAATGCGGTGACTGGCCCGCAGCCCAGCGCGTCCAGATGGTCGAACGGTGAGCGTGTCTTCTCGGCATTGGCGGTGGCAGCGCCGAGGATACCGCCGCTCAGCGACAGTTCAACATCCTGAAATGATAGCGACAGCGCTTCGGGTAACTGGTTTTGACTCAGTTGCCAGCGGGCATGGAGCAGAGCCAGAAAGTTCGGAAAGTTGAGCTGGATGGCGCCAATCATGATGGAGTCGTTGACAAATTTTGGCATGACCCGTAAGCGACGGACGCCCACGGAACCGCTGGGCGATATAGCGACGCTGCCATAGCTGATTTCGGCAAAGGGTTTGGCCATCGCCACGATCTGATCAACCTGCTGCTTGGCGCCATACCACAGGTAGCCGCCGGTGGCGACAGCGAGCAATGCCGCAGCAACGACGAGAAAGATTACGATACTCACCAACTTGCGCATGGATGGAGGCCTTGTAGGTTTGATTCTGCGAAGCATAGTACGCCGAGGTTGGACCTGCCGGCGGTGGTAAGCGGATCGCTGATTTTTTGTTAAGCTTGCGCTGACTTTTCCGTTGCGCCTATTCCCTCGGCGGCTTGTTCAGGATAACGAAGGATTGAAACAGACATGAATTTTGCTGGCATCGGTTTACAGCTTCCGTCGCTGCTCTTGCCCCGGCCGGGGGTGGACCTGACGAAATGGGCGGTGGTCGCCTGTGATCAATACACCTCGCAGCCGGATTACTGGGCGCGGGTAGATGCGCTGGTGGGCGATGCGCCTTCGACGTTGCGGCTGATCCTGCCGGAGGTTTATCTGGGCGCGGCGGATGAGGCGCAGCGTATCGCGGCCATTCAGGACGCCATGCGCCGTTATTTGGCCGAAGGCGTGCTGGCGCCGCAACCGCCCGGTCTGGTGCGGGTGGAGCGGGAGACGGCGCGGGGCCGAATCCGTAAGGGTTTGATCGTGGCGCTGGATTTGGAGCATTACGATTTCACCCCCGGCGCCAAAACCCTGATTCGGCCCACCGAGGGCACGATCATGGAGCGTTTGCCGCCGCGCATTCGGGTGCGCGAAGGGGCGCCGCTGGAATTGCCGCATGTCATGGTGTTGATTGATGATCCGGGGCGCACGGTGATCGAGCCACTGTTCGCCGAACCGCTGGAAACGCTGTATGACTTCCCGCTGATGATGAACGGCGGTCGGGTGCGCGGTGGACGGATCGAGCATCCCATGCTGATACAATGGGTGATCGAGCAGTTGGCGCGACTGGCGGACCCCGTGGCGTTCAACGTCCGTTATGGGGTCAGCGACGAGCCGGTTCTGCTGTACGCCATGGGCGACGGCAATCATTCCTTCGCCACTGCCAAGATCATCTGGGAAAATCTCAAGCGCGCCGCGCCCGATCCGGCGGCGATCATGAACCATCCAGCCCGGCACGCGCTGGTGGAACTGGTCAATCTGCACGATGAAGGTCTGGAATTCGAGGCGATCCACCGGGTCGCGTTCAACGTTGATCCCACCCGGCTGCTGGCGGCGTTGACCGAGTTTTTCACAGCCCAGGGTTCAACGCTGGCGGTACTGGACTACCCCTCCTGGGAAGCGGCGCGGCAGGCGTGGCGGGAGATGCAGCGGTCGCCCGGCCGCCATGTGATCGCCTTCGTCAGTCAGAACCGTTGCGGCGTGCTGACCATCGGTCAGCCGCGCCTGACCCTGCCGGTCGCCGGTCTGCAAGCGTTCCTGGACGAATTTCTGCCAGACCAGCCAAACGCAGGTCTCGACTACATTCATGGTGAGGATGCGCTGGCGCAAATCGGCGCGCAGCCTGGCAACATCGGCTTTTATCTGCCGGCGCTGGCCAAGGATGATTTCTTCCGCACCGTGATCCGCGACGGCGCGCTGCCCCGCAAGACCTTCTCGATGGGCGAGGCCGACGAGAAGCGGTTCTACCTGGAATGCCGCCGGATCAGTGAGTAAACCCATGGCCAAGGCCCCAGACCTGGCGCGCGTGCGCAACATCGGCGTCGCCGCCCACGTAGACGCTGGCAAAACTACCCTGACCGAGCGGATGCTGTACTACGCCGGCGCTTCCCACAAAATCGGCGAAGTGCATGAAGGCGCGGCGCACATGGATTACCAGGTCGAGGAGCAGATGCACGGCATCACCATCACCGCCGCAGTGACTCAACTGCCCTGTCGCGAGTATCGGATTCAACTGATTGATACGCCCGGTCACGTGTATTTCACCATCGAAGTCGAACGTTCG
>CALMNY010000095.1 GCA_937872125.1 uncultured Candidatus Competibacteraceae bacterium
GTAGCACGGGGTGCTGCCCCAAGCTAGCAGCCAAAACCCCAGCAGAATCGACCCCTGTAGCGCCTTTAGCAGCTTACGGCTTTTGGGGGAGGTAGGGAGGAGATAACCCCACCAACTGGCTGGGCGGCGCTCATCACCTTTGGCGCGGTGTGGGTGGCCTACCGCTGAATGACCCTCCCCAATCCACCACAGGAGACCCTGTATCGGTTCAGCGCCCGGGTCCACCCTCAGGTTATCAGGTAGGAGCCCTGATCAGGTTTTCACCTTACCCACCTGGAACCCCCCATAAGCCGCTACAGATGCAATACCGCTACAGGCCATGCCGTTACTGGGCTTATGACCGTTACGGAGGGGGTTCTCAGGTGCTACGGGGCCGCTACCAACCCCTACCGCTGGGTGGCTAGACCACTGACAAGACGCCTCCCTATCGGGGCGTAACCCACCGCCCATGAGGAGGGGATTGTTGCCGGTCCGTGTTGGTTTTTGGAAAGCAATATCCACGCCAATAACAGATATTTCCACGCTGGCGATTTGGTCAGGTAGTGTCCGATGCCGGAGCTATAATCCGATTAAGGTAACAATAATCGGAAACCCAGCATGGCCGTCGTTTTCTTCCCACCCCCCCAGGCATCTTTTGCCCTGGTGGATGCCAACAACTTCTACGTCAGTTGCGAGCGGGTGTTCGACTACCGGTTGCACGACCGGTCGGTGGTGGAACTGTCCAACAACGACGGCTGCTGCGTGGCACGTAGCGAAGAGGCCAAGGCCCTGGGCATCCGTATGGGGCAGCCGTTCTTCGAGGTGCGGGATCTCCTGGAGCAGAACCGGGGCGTGGCCCTGTCGTCCAACTCCACCCTCTATGCGGACATGAGCCGGCAGTTATTGGCGGTCATTGGCCAGTTCAGCCCGGAGCCGGAGATCTACTCTTCATCGACGAGTCCTTTCTGCGGTTTGCCGGCTTCGACCACTGGGACCAGACCGCCCACGGGCGCACCTTGCGGGCGCGAGTGTTGCGGTGGACCGGGCCCCCGGTGGGGGTGGGCATCGGTCCGACCACGACCCTGGCCTAACTGGCCAACCGGCTAGCGAAGAAGCACCCGGACTTTCAGGCTGAAGGGGTGTGCAACCTCCAGATATGGTCCCATCGACGACAGCCCGGCCCTTGCCCCCCCTCGAACGAGGGAACGCCTACGTTGAGGCATCCATCGCCTGCGTCCGGGAAGCCGGCCACAAACCGCTGTGTCCGCTCCTCTTGGTCGGGTTGAGCAGGAACCAAACCGGTTGGCGCTGCCGGCGCAGTTCACCACGGTCTGGGGGCAGCCGTTTCGCTAGCGCATCCCCGACGGAGGCAGATCATCAATCATGACGCACCAGGCAGAGGACTCGCACTCCACCGTCCCCGACGACACCCTGCTGAGGCTGTATGCCTCGGCGTTGGTCACGCTGCAAGCGCACCTCGATGAACAGGGCTATCTGTCGTGCCCCTATCCGCCTGCCCTGCGCCGGGCCTTTGATCGGGGAGCGGCGTGTAATTTGCTGGCAGGGTCGGCCTGCTGGCCGACTGACCTGTCTCAGTTGCGGAAGGTGGCGCAGCAGCCGCTCGCCACGTGGGTGCCCGATATGTCCTGGGACCCCGACGGCGAATTCTATGCGGCCGTGTTGTGTGACGATAACGCCATCACCAGCGATTGCCAGCGGTTGGCGGTCGCGACCGGCAATCCCGAGCAGGAAATCGAGGAAAATTCCGGTTATCAATGGCTGCTCAGCGTGTGCCGTGATCGCCTGGACGGCGAGCAGTTCTACCGCGCCTGGCGTCGCGCCCTTATCACCCATCCGGTGATCGACACGCCCCTCAGTCTGCTGTTGGGGGCGGGGTTGGCGGATGACCCATACGCCGCTCAGCTCGTGGAGGCGTTTTATGCCCCCGTGCCCGAGGCGCTGGCGATCAATGGTGAACTGCCCCTGTGCACCGTGTCGGGGACGATTCTACGGCGCCGTGGCGCGCGGACGGCGGACTTCAGCACGGAATGCCGGGACCCGGAGGCCGTCCGCCGTGCTCAGACGGGACAGTGCGCCCGCCGTCCTTATGATCCCCGCATGAAGCAGCTGCGCCGGGCCTTTCGCCGCTATTGGTGCTTGCCCGGGCTGGCGGAACTCTCCCTGGCCGCGGGCTTGGACAAGCAGGGCTGGCAAACAACGCTCTGGCCGCAGCTGGACCGCATTGATCTGCTGGCGGTCTCGCCATCCGGTCACCGCCTGGCGCTGGAGGTCAAAGACTATCTGGCGCCCGCACACTTAGCGCGCCGCTTTCAGGGCTTCAAGGAGTTTGCGGACGATGACGACTGCTATCTGGTCATCCCGGATTACCTGCCGCAGCTGGTTCCGAGGTACGAGGAGCAGTTTAAGCATTTGCGGGCCGCGCAGGGGAAAAGTCGCGTGCGGGTAATGCGCGTGTCGCGCCTGCTCAAGCACCTGCGCCGGCTCGGCGCGTGATCAACCTGACGCGCGTGCGGGCGTTGATGGGTTTCAGCGACCGCTGAGGCTGTCACGGTCCGGCGTGCCACTTTACCGGATACAGGGGAGAGGGCGTAGCGATGCGTACGGATCAAGACTTTCGTGAGGGCTATCGGGCGCTGACCGCGGCGCTTACCCCGGGCGCCCTACCTGCGGATCTCCCCCTGCTGGGGCTGATTGAGTTGTGCTTGACGGCGCTGGCCGAACACCTGCCCACCGCTTCGATCCATGTACTGCCGGTGCTGATGACCGGTTACACGTCGCTGGCGACCGAGGTGACGGATGTGCCGGCCTTTCGCGCGACGGTGGCCAGCTTGCGGCACCTGTGCGGACGCTTTGGTTCGCCCGCGGCCTGGCTGGAGGCCTGTCAGGCGCACGCCGGCTTTCCAGAGGTGTTGCGCTGCTATGACCTCCAGGCGGAGCGGCCCGTGCAGCGGGCGGCCGCGCCCCCGGGCGTGTTGCAGCATCTGCGGGACACCCTGCGCCGGCCTGTTCCCTGGGCGCGCCACGACCTGCGCGTCGCCGTGCCCGGCCCGGCCCGGATTGAGCGCGATCACAAACGGACGGTACGCGCCTACGAGATCCCCGCGCTGCCGCGGGCCCTGCCGGCTGTTACGCAACACACCTTGCGCAGACAAACGGAACGTGCCCCCCTCCAGGTGAGCCTGACGCAGCTGCGGGCGATCGCCCGGGAGGTTGACGCGCGGGAGGCCGCGCCGGATTGGCCGGACGACTTGCCGCCGTTACACCTGGCCGAGCGTCTGGACAAGTCATCACACCTGGAAGGACTGTCTCCGGGTTTCTTCGCCGACGACACCCTGACCCTGACGGGGGTGACGCACGTGGTCGGCATGTTGTCCGCGGGGAAATCAACGCTGGTAATGGGGCTGATTTTCGCGTTGGCGTCGCAGAACCCCGGACCCCGGCTCGCGGTCATCGTCACGGACACCCTGCAAGGCGCCACCCTTTCGGCCCGTTTGCGCCGGCATGGGATTCCGGCCACGGTGCTCGCCAGCCTGTCCAACCGCGAGCGGCACCTGGACGCCATCCATTGGCGCCAGAGTCGGGGCAGCCGGTACGGAGACCTCGCCGCGCTCGGTGAACTGGGCGCGGATTTCGGGGTGGGCTGCCCCCTCGACGGTCTGCAAACGGCCGATCCGGAGCTGATCCAGGGGGACGCGGACGGCGGGCCGTTCCCCCTGTTCGCCGAAAAACCCTGTCATAAAATCAAGCAGTCGGTGGCGCGGAACACCCCGCGCCCCTCTTCGCGCCCTGGCGCGCGGGGCGCTGACGAGGGCGCGGAGCGCTCGTGCCCGTTCTGGCCGGCGTGCCCCGCCCAGGGGCAACAGCGCGCCGCCGTTGCGGCGCGCGTCCTGATCATGACCCCGCAGGCCTTTTTGTATGTCATGCCGGACCAATGGACCCTGGAGGAGCAACTCTCGCTCCCAGAGTTGCTGCAATACACCGTGGATCTGGTGATCTGCGACGAGGTCGATGCCGTACAGCAAACGCTTGACGCCGCCTTCGTCCCGGTCGCGCCGATCATGGGCCGCGAGGGTAACAACTACACCCCCGCGGTCACCACGCAGGCCTGGGCGGCGATCCAGAACCGGAGCGGCGCCCAGTTCAAAAAGCCCCTGAATTGTCGGTGGACCAACAATTTCGGCGAACTCAACCGGCAGGTGGGCCACCTGTATGCGATCGTGCAGAACGAAGCCGCCTTTCTGCATGACGTCTACCTGAACACGCCCTTCTCGGGGGTGGGGCTACTGGATTTCCTGCGGCGCCGGGCGCAGGCTGCGCGCACGGGGGCGCCGCTCACCCCGCTGGGAGACGGTGAATTTCGCGAGCTGACCCAGGTAGCGTCCGCCATTGGCGAGCGCCGGCCGCGTGGGGCGCGTGCCGCGACGGACGCGGCGGAATCCCTGCCCGCGCTGACTGACGCGGCACTGCGCCAGGCGGCCCTGGCCCTGCAGGAGATCGGCATCAACGCCCTCCTGGCGGAAGACTATCGCGACCTCCTGCCTGACGTCGAAGCGGCGCTGGGTGATCGCCTTCAGGCGTTCTGCATCCTCTCCCCTGAGGAACGCCAGGGCCTGGCGGCGGACGAGGACGGGGCGGCGCCCGGGCCGGGCGTGGCGAAACGCCGCAAAAACGCCTTAATCCTGCTGCTGGCGGTGGTCGCCGAGGTGGCGCTGGACCGGTACCACTGGCTGATCAAAGCGCAGCCGGCGGTGGCGGGGGA
>CALMNY010000096.1 GCA_937872125.1 uncultured Candidatus Competibacteraceae bacterium
ACCGGCGAGTTGAGTAGCCTGCGTCGCTACGCCCCCCAGACTCCGATATTTCGGATTTCCACGATATTTCGGATGCTATTTTCATTTCCAGAAACGGTCCCCGGCCTTGGCAAATTAATACAAGCCACTAATATGAAGCGATTTAATTATCCTGTTTCACATTCCAATCCGATTGGCATGAGGTCTGCCTTTAAAAAGGGCATGATCGAACTGCGTCTTTGTCTCCACGCGCCTCGGCGGCGAACTCAGTCGCTGGTCGCCGCATTGCAAGCGCTGGCGCGGCTGGCCGGGTTGGAGCGCGGTTGCCTGGAAGCTCATGTTTTCACGGAAAGCAACGATCCCCGGCATCTCTATTACAGCGAGGCATGGGATGCGGAAGAAAATCTGCGATCCATGCTGCGTTCCGAGCGCTTCACCCACCTTGTGGAATTGATGGAACTGGCGGCTGAGCCGCCGTCGCTGGCTTTTTGGAGCATTTCTGAAACCCAGGGTCTTGAATTCGCCTGGCAGGCGCGGCGCAGCCAGAATGACTCCCATCCTGCTTAAAGTGAACGCGCCTCATTCGTTTTCTGGAAAGCAACCGGTCCGCAGCCTTGAAGGATGGCAATCGCCACTGCAAGGCTCGGCTTTCATCGAAAGCTTGGCATCACCAACAAAGAGGATAACGATCAATGAAACAGCATCACGCCCGAAACTATCGCAGTTTGCTGGCCGCGACCCTGGGTTTGGTTTTGACGACGCCGGTCTGGGCAGCCCAACCGCCGGCAACCGACCCGGTCAGGGAAGAGATCAAGGCTGTGCTACAAAAGCATGACGAGGCGATGGACAAGCAGGATCTCAAGGCGTTGCTGGCGCTTTATGCCGATGATCCCACTATCGCCATGATGGGGACGGGTCCCGGCGAGTTCTGGAAGGGCAAAGCGGAGGTTGAAGCCGCTTACAAGGAATTCTTGAAGGATTTCAAGGCCGGATCGCTGAAACATCAATGCGCGGATACCTCCGGCGGTCACCATGGCGAGGTCGCTTGGCTGGTCGCCTCGTGCAACATGCAGGACATCACTCTGGACGGCAAAACGCGGGAATACGTCCTGAATGTCTCGGCGGTGCTCAAACAGGAAAAGGGTGGCTGGAAGTTTCAGACCCTGCACTTTTCCAACCTGACCAGTGGCGATGCGCCACCGCCGGGAAGCGCGGCTCCGGCGGCTCCGCCAGCCGCTCCGAAGAAAGCCCAGTGAGCGGAGAACGGCCATGACCGATCAACAGAATACGCAGCCTCTCGAACCCACGGATGCCCCGGAAGTACAGGAGCGCCGCACCTTTCTGCGCGGCCTGGGCAAGTGGTCGCAGGCGGTGATTGGCGGAGTGCTGCTGGGTGGTGGACTGACCGTTTCTCAGCGGGCCAGCGCCGGCGGCTGGATCAACCGCCGCGGCGGTTACGGCGGTGGCGGCGGCTGGATCAATGGCGGTGGCGGTGGCGGCTGGGTCAACCGCCGTGGCGGTTACGGCGGCGGCGGTGCCTGGGTCAACCGCTGAACCCGCATCAATCATCAACCGGGCGCGCGGATCATCATGCCGCTCGCGCCCGTTGCTCCGACAAGTTTAACCAGTGGCTCAACGCCTGATTGAACGTTTGGCGCGCTACCGATTGACCATGGACTTCCAGCACGATCCCATCGCTGGTGAATGTCCGTGGTGGCGGTAGCGTTGCCTGTTGTGATCGCGTAGGCGCAACTCGCCGGCATTTAGCCAGACCCCCGTTTTCACCGCCGCGATTGCAGCGGCGTCGCCTGCCGGAAAAGGCCACACCAAAATCTCCGAGGAGTATGACCCATGACCGACCCATCCCAATTCCTCACTACCCTCTCCACGCAACAAACCTTGCCCGCCGTCGCCCAACAGGCCGTGGATTACTGGATTGACGGCTGGCAGCGCACCATCCTGTTCTGGGACGTGCTACGCCAGCGCAGTGACCAGTACTACGCACAGAAAGCCAAGGCGGTGCCGCACGTGCTCAGTTTCGAGCACGAGATGGTGCTAGACGGCCGGACCCTGGAGCGTCCGGTCAATTACGGGCTGGTTCGGGTCAAGCCGCCGGAAGGCGTCGTAATCAACCCGAAAAAACGCCCGTTCGTGGTGGTGGACCCGCGCGCTGGCCACGGCCCGGGCATCGGCGGCTTCAAGGCCGACAGCGAACTGGGCGTGGCGATGCGCGCCGGCCATCCCTGTTACTTCGTCGGCTTCAGCCCCGACCCGATGCCGGGCCAGACCATCGAAGACATCATGCGCGCCGAGGCCAGGTTCCTGGAAAAGGTCATCGAACTGCATCCCCAGGCTGAAGGTAAGCCCTGCGTGATCGGCAACTGCCAGGCCGGCTGGGCGGTGCTGATGGTGGCCGCGACCCGGCCCGAACTGTTCGGCCCGCTCATCATCCCCGGCTCGCCGCTGTCCTACTGGGCCGGGGTCGAGGGGGAGAACCCGATGCGCTACACCGGCGGCCTGTACGGCGGCAGTTGGCTGACTGCGCTCACCAGCGACCTCGGCGCCGGCAAGTTCGACGGCGCCCATCTGGTCGAAAACTTCGAGAACCTCAATCCCGCCAACACGCTCTGGACCAAGAACTACGACCTCTGGACGAAAGTGGATACCGAGGGACCGCGCTTCCTGGAATTCGAGAAATGGTGGGGCGGCCACGTCAATCTCAACGCCGAGGAAATGCAGTGGATCGTCGATCAGCTGTTCGTCGGCAACCGCCTGGCCACCGCCGAAATCGTCACCGGCGACGGCGTACGCATCGACCTGCGCAACATCCGCTCGCCGATCCTCTGCTTCTGCTCCAAGGGCGACAACATCAC
>CALMNY010000097.1 GCA_937872125.1 uncultured Candidatus Competibacteraceae bacterium
CGAGGTCCGGGACACCGGTAGTGGCAGCGCCGCCTAACAGCCACCCAAACTGTTTACCGCCTTCGAGCAGGTGGATTCTTCGAGCACGCGCCGCTACAGCGGCGCCGGTCTGGGGCTGGCGATCAGCCGCCGCCTGGCGCGCTTGATGGGCGGCGACGCCGGCGCAGACAGCGAGCCGGGCGTCGGCAGCACCTTCTGGTTCACCGCCCGCCTCCAGCGTAGCCACGACCTCCCACCGGCGGCTTCGCCCACCAAGACGGAGGTGGCCCAGGCTGAATTGCGGCAGCGTCATGCCGGTGCGCGCCTGTTGCTGGCCGAGGATAATGCTATCAACCGTGAGGTCTTGCTAAAACTGCTGGATCGGGCAGGCCTGGCGCTGGATATAGCCAAAGACGGCCGCGAGGCGGTGGAAAAAGTCCGCAGCGGCGCTTACGCCCTGGTGCTCATGGATGTGCAGATGCCGGTCATGGACGGCCTGGCGGCGACCCGGGCTATCCGTCAACTGCCCGGCGCGATGGCGCTGCCCATTCTGGCCCTCACCGCCAGCGCTAGCGACACCGACCGCCAGCACTGCCTGGACGCGGGCATGGATGATTTCCTGACCAAACCGGTGAAGCCCGATACCCTCTACGCCACCTTGCTGCGCTGGCTGCCCGTCTCTGGCCCGCCGGCGCCGGTCACCGTGGCGAACCCGCAAGCGCGAGAGACCCTGGCGCATCTGGAAGCCTTGCTGGCCGAGGACGACACGCGCGCCAGCCAGATCTGGCACGAGGCCGCGCCCGTTGCCACCGCGATGCTGGGAACCGCCGCCATCGAGCTTGGCCAAGCGATTGCGTGCTTTGAGTATGACAAGGCGCTGCGAATGCTGCGGGCCGCCCTGGCGGCGCTGGCGGCAACCGACGCTGCGGCCCGGACATAACCGATGAGCCGCCCAACCGGCGTCACTGTGGCCACACCCGGGTTCAGCAGATCTGGCCGGCTGGTGCTGATATTCACCATCGCTTTGGGCCTGCTGACGCCGGTGAGCGCCAGCGACCCGGAAGCGGTCAGACTGGCCGTGCTGGCGTTCCGGCCCAAGCCGGAGATGGTGGCGCGCTGGCAACCGCTGGCCGACTACCTGAACCAGGCGGTCCCTGGCCACCGCTTCACGCTGATGATCTACCACTATGCGGAGTTGGAGGCGGCGATTGCCGAGGAACAGGTGGATTTCGTCCTCACCCAGCCCGCCCATTATGTCCTGATGACCTACCGCAACGGGGTTTCTTCGCCGCTCGCCACACTGGTTGACCAAGTCGGCGGTTACCCCCTGGCCGTATTCGGCGGCGTCATCTTCACCCGCGCCGACCGCACCGACCTCGCCCGCCTCGCCGACCTCCGGAGCAAAAATCTGGCGACTGCCAACCTGGACTCCCTGGGCAGCTACCAGATGCAGGCCCTGGAACTGGCTCGCGTCGGCGTTCGCCTGCCCCAGAACGCTCACGTGATCGAGACCCACCCCCCGCAGGATCGGGTGGTGCAGGCGGTGCTGGCGGGCCAGGCGGACGCCGGTTTCGTGCGCACCGGGGTGATCGAAGCCATGATTCAGGAAGGCAAGCTGGATCCGGCGGCGTTGAAAATCCTCAATCCGCAGACCGTAGCGCATTTTCCCCATCAACTCTCCACGCGCTTGTATCCGGAATGGGCGTTTGTGGCGATGCCCGCGACGGACAGCGTTCTGGCCCGCCAGGTGGCGGCGGCTTTGCTGGTGTTGCCGCACGATGGCGCCGTAGCGCAAGCCTGCGGCATCCAGGGCTTTACCATTCCCGCCGATTATCATCCCGTGGACGATCTGCTGCGCGAGCTGCGCCTGCCCCCCTTCGACGCCGCGCCCGCATTTTCATGGCGCGACATCTGGGACCGTTACCATGACCCGATCACCATCGCTACCCTGGGCGGGGGTCTGATCCTGTTGTTGATCACGATCCGACTGTGGCGAACCAATCGCTGGCTGAAGATAGAACGCTCCCGGGTCAAAGCCAGCATGGCGCGGTTGGCAGACAGTGAAGCGCGGCAGAGCGCCATTTTGAACGCTCTGGGCGAGGGCGTGTATGGCACCGATGGCCAGGGGCGTTGCAGTTTCATCAATCCCGCCGCGATGGCCATGTTCGGCGTAACCCGGAAAGCGGCGCTTGGGCAGGATCAACATGCTCTGTTTCACCACCATCGCCCGGATGGTCAGCCGTACCCGGTGGCCGAATGCCCGATTTGCCTCACCCAGCAGGATGGTCTGATTCGCCGCCAGGAGGAATGGTTTTTCCGCCAGGATGGCGCCGGCTTTCCGGTGGAAGTCATCACCGCGCCCCTGTTCGAGGACGGTGAGGTCGCGGGCGTCGTGACGGCATTCCAGGACATCACCGAACGCAAGCAGACCGAGCAGGAGCTGGACCGCTATCACCATCACCTGGAAGAACTGGTGCTCTCCCGCACCGCGGATCTGGCCGAAGCCAAGGATGCGGCTGAGGCGGCCAACCGGGCCAAAAGCGTCTTTCTGGCCAATATGAGCCACGAAATTCGCACGCCGATGAACGCCATCATCGGATTGACTCACCTGCTGCGACAAGCCGGGCCAACGCCCGAACAGGCGGATCGGCTGGACAAGATCAACGACGCCGCCCAGCATCTGTTGCGCATTCTCAACGACATTCTCGACCTGTCCAAGATCGAGGCGGGCCGACTCACGTTGGAGGAAACCGAATTCGCGCTGGGCCAGGTCATGGAGCACACACTGAGCCTGCTGGCCGAACGAGCGGCCGCCAAAGGCTTGCGCCTGACATCGGCCATCGCCGCAGAGGCACCGGCGCGCCTGCGCGGCGATCCGCTGCGCCTGGGGCAAATTCTGCTGAACTTTGTGAGCAACGCCATCAAGTTTTCCGAGTGTGGCCAGATCACGCTGCGCGCCCGCTGCGCGGCGGAGGATGAACAAAGCGTGCTGTTGCGCCTGGAGGTGGAAGATCAGGGCATCGGTCTGACCCCGGAACAACAGGCGCGGCTGTTTCAGGCCTTCGCCCAGGCCGACGACTCAACCACCCGCAAATATGGCGGGACCGGGCTGGGTCTGGTCATCGCCAAACGGCTGGCCAACCTGATGGGCGGGGAGGTTGGGGTGGAAAGCCAGGCCGGCGTTGGCAGCACGTTCTGGCTGACGGCCCGGCTGGGCCGGGTGGCGGAAAACCCGGCCAACGTTGATGCCGTTGACGCCGGGCTGGCGCCGGATCGGCTGCTGGCCGAGCGGTATCAGGGCGTGCGGCTCTTGCTGGCCGAAGACGACCCCATCAACCAGGAAGTGGCTGTTGAACTACTCCGGGCGACTGGCTTAATGGTGGACGTGGCCGAAAATGGCCAGATCGCGGTCGAGAAGGTTCGCACCGGCGCCTACGCCCTGGTGCTGATGGACGTGCAGATGCCGGTCATGGATGGTCTGACCGCCACCCAGGCTATTCGCCAACTCCCCGGCGCGGCGGTGCTGCCTATTCTGGCGATGACCGCCAGCGCCTTCGACACCGACCGCCAGCGTTGCCTGGAAGCGGGCATGAACGACTATGTCCGCAAACCGGTGGAGCCGAACCAGCTTTACGCCACCGTGCTGCGCTGGCTGCCGGCGCCCGTTGCGGCGGCGGTTCCGGTAATGCCGGCTGAAGCGCCTCCGGTCCCGGCGGTTCCGACGCAGGCCGCGCTGATGGGTATGGCTGGGCTGGAGGTCGAGATGGGGCTGAAAGCGGTCGCGGGCCACTGGGATCGCTACGCGCGCCTGTTGGACCTGTTCGCCCGGGAGCATGGCGGCGACGCAGCGGCGCTGCGCGCGCATCTGGCGGCGGGCCACAGGAGCGATGCGCGCCGGCTGGCCCACACGCTCAAGGGCGTAGCCGCCACCCTGGGGGCCGAAGCGGTTTACCAGAATGCCCTGGCGCTTGAAAAGGCGCTGGGTAAAGATACGGACGATGCGGACCTGGAAGCGGGCATCAGTGCGGTTGAGGCCGTGCTGACCCCGCTGCTGACTGCGATCCGGCGGCTGGATTTGGCCACGCCGCCGCCGCTGCATGAAGCCGTTGACGCGGTGCGAACACGTCAAATCCTGGTGCAACTGGAAGCGCTGCTGATGGTGGACGACACCCAGGCTGGGCAGGTCTGGCGCGAATGTGGGCCCGTGGTTACGGCGACTCTGGGGCCAGCCGCGACCCGGATCGGCAGCGCCATCGAACGGTTCGAGTATGACACGGCCTTGCAGGTCTTGCGGGCAACAACGCCTTATGAGGCCTCCTGAATTTGACCTGGTTGCGACCATTGACCGCGAAAGGAGCGATGAAGTGGCAAAAGACGACAGTGCGCCAATCATTCTCATCGTTGACGACACCCCTGAAAATCTCTCGCTGCTGAGCGAGTTACTGCAACCCCATTACCAGGTGCGGGCCGCCAATTCCGGCCGCCGCGCCTTGCAGGTCGCCGCCAGCGCCCCGCGCCCTGACCTGATTCTGCTCGATGTCATGATGCCGGAAATGGATGGTTATACGGTCCTCGGCCGGCTGCGGGACGATCCGGCGACCGCCGCCATCCCGGTGATTTTCGTCACTGCGCTGGATCGCAGCAGCGATGAAGAACGCGGCCTGGCGCTGGGGGCCGTGGACTACATCAGCAAACCGATCAAACCGGCAGTCGTGCTGGCGCGGGTGAAGGCCCACCTGGAACTCAAAGCCGCCCGCGACTGGTTGCAGGACCGTAACGCCATTCTGGAAGCCGAGGTGGCGCGGCGGCTGCAAGAGAATCTGTTGATTCAGGACGTCAGCATCCGTGCGCTGGCCCATCTGGCTGAAATCCGCGACCCGGAAACCGGCAACCACCTGCGCCGCACCCAGGGTTACATTCGGGTGCTGGCCCTGCACTTGCGGACGCATCCACGCTTCGCCGCATTTCTGACCGATCACAATATTCAGGCGCTGGTGAAGTCGGCTCCGCTGCACGACATCGGCAAGGTGGGCATCCCCGACTATATCCTGCTCAAGCCTGGCAAACTCACGCCTGAAGAGTGCGCGATCATGCAGACTCACAGCCGCCTGGGCCATGACGCCATCAAACTGGCCGAACGGGATGCCGACCAGCCGGTGGAATTCCTGCGGCTGGCCAGGGACATTGCCTACTACCATCATGAAAAATGGGATGGCTCGGGTTATCCCGTCGGGCTGGCCGGCGAAGCCATTCCCATCCCGGCCCGGTTGATGGCTCTGGCGGATGTGTTCGACGCTCTCGTCGCCCGGCGCATTTACAAGGAACCGCTGCCGTTCGAGCAAGCGGTTGACGTGATCCGCAAGGGACGCGGCGTCCATTTTGACCCTGCGGTCGTTGACGCCTTCCTGGACCATGTGGATGAATTCAAGGCCATTGCCGCCCACCATGCCGACTGCGAAGCAGACAGTCTGGCTAAACTCGCGCAGGTCAGTGGCCTTGTGACCAACAACGCCCAAGTCGGGGATTAATCACAAGCCCATCTTCTGTTCAATGCGCCCGTTGCAACGCCCGAATGCCTTGTTCCAACCCTTCCAGGGTCAGCGGAAACATCCGCTCGCCCATCAGTTCCCGCACCATCTGGATCGAGGGGATATAACTCCAGCGGTTGGGATGCTGCGGGTTGAGCCAGATGGCGCGGGGAAAAGCGGCTAGCAGCCGGTTTAGCCACACGTCGCCGGCTTCGGGATTGAAGTGTTCGACACTGCCGCCCGGATAGCTGATCTCATACGGACTCATGGTGGCGTCGCCGACCAGGATCAACTGGTACTCCTGGCTGAAGGTACGCAACACCGTCAGCGTCTCGATCTTCTCGGTGTAGCGCCGGCGGTTGTCTTTCCACAGTCCCTCGTAGACCATGTTGTGAAAGTAGAAGTATTCCAGGTGCTTAAACTCACCGCGCGCCGCCGAGAACAGCTCTTCACAGATTTGGATGTGATCATCCATCGAGCCGCCGATATCCAGGAATAACAGCACTTTCACGGCGTTATGCCGCTCCGGCACCATCTTCAGGTCCAGATAGCCGGCGTTGCGCGCCGTTGAGCGGATGGTGCTGTCGAGATCCAGTTCTTCAGCCGCGCCTTCGCGGGCGAAGCGGCGCAAGCGGCGCAGCGCAATTTTGATGTTACGGGTGCCCAGTTCCACCGTGTCGTCCAGATTGCGGAACTCGCGACGGTCCCAGACTTTCACGGCGCGGCGGTGGCGTGACTCTTCCTGGCCGATGCGGATGCCTTCCGGGTTGTAGCCGTAGGCCCCGAACGGCGAGGTGCCGCCGGTGCCGATCCACTTGTTGCCGCCCTGATGCCGCTCTTTCTGCTCGGCCAGGCGCTGGGCGAAGGTTTCCATCAGCTTGTCCCAGCCGCCCAGCGCTGCGATTCGTTGCTTGTCCTCTTCGCTGAGAGTCAGCTCCGCCAGTTTGCGCAGCCATTCCAGCGGCACCGTGGCCCCGATGATCTCGTCGAACCGTGTTTCCAGGCCCTTGAAATGGCTGCCGAATACCTGATCGAAGCGGTCGTAGTGGCGCTCATCCTTGACCAGCGCCGCCCGCGCCAGGTAATAGAATTCCTCGACGCTGTGGGCGGTGACGCGCTGGCTCAGAGCTTCCAGCAGGGTCAGAAATTCGGTCAGCGTGACCGGCAAGCCGGCCTTGCGCAGTTTGAGAAAGAAGTCGGTCATCATCAAAAGGCCCTCACCTTCAGCCTGCCCTGCCCGGTGGCGGGTTATTTTATTAACCCATTGAATTAATAAAGTTTATGGTTTTCGATTGCTCATTATACCGCTACACTGTAGATCATGAATCACCCTGACGACGATGGTTGACTTGCAGGAGTTGGAGATGACACTGGCTGACGGTTTGAGATCTGGACCTGCCCGCATGAGCAAAAGGGCATCGAGCAAAGCATCGTAGGAATAAAGTTTAAAATAGGTAATCGAAGTTGCAAAGTACGAATGAGAAACGTATACTTGAATTATTTAATGAATGCCTCTTTGGAGATCACAGCAAATGTCTACGATGGTTATTGAAATTCCCCTGTCCGATGATCAATTTGAAAAAATTATTCAGGATTGTGAAATCAGTCGGCTGGAAAGTTACTCAAAAATTTTGGCAAGAACTTTGAAGTCTCTCTACGAAAAGGAGGCAGAAAATTCTCTTGGCACGCTTGCCAAACTTTATGGTATTTCTGTAGAGGATTTGAAAACAAGAATCGAACAGGCTGGATTCAGCCCTTCCAAACGTTTGGAAACTGCTGGAAAAGTTTCTTCTGGAACCAGAGTGGCAAAAAATAAGGACATATTTGGTTACAAAACATACTTGGAAAAATTCAAGGTCATTCCCTGGACCAATCTTGAAACGAGGCAGGTTTCCCAGGGAGCCAATGTTGAATGGATTCAAAAAATTGAGAAAACGCCTGAATCGCTTCGAGATGTGATCAGAACCGACAAGTTACTGGAAGCCAACAAAATTACTTTGCAGGAATTGATCGCTCTTTCTCCTGATGCAGTCAAGATCAAGAAAGAGGATCAGTGGGTCAATGCGACTGAGGAGGATTTCATAAATCCATGAGGCGTTGATCGCCTCTGATGCCTTGGTCTGGGGATTACAGTATGGCTATTGGTGCTACTGGCCAAATAGTAGACTGGATCATCAACCAGACCAAGGGCAGGAGCTTCTAGCCCAACATCAGTTTGAGATGGACATTCTTGAATCCGTGAATGCAACCCAATAAATAACCAAAGAATTGTTACCGTGGACTTCAAGAAAAATCAGAATTATCAGATTTATATTACCAGGGATTGATACTCAGCAAACGGGAGGATGACCGATACTTTTCGCCAGCAGCATTAATCACAAATTGAGTATTCATGGGGTCATCACCTATCAGTCGTCAAACTTCCCATACGAGCCAAATGCTGAAACCGGAATTTCGGTCATTCTGGAAGAAAGTCCGGTCGGTTAGTCAGCCCGTTCCCCTGGCTTGGAACTGGCAAGGCGGCCAGAGCACCAGCCGATGCTCCGGCAGGTCAACAAAAGACTATTTGCACTCAACTCTTTGATTTTTCCATGACCCAATGAGTTTAAACGGGATCATTCCCTTTTGGGCTGTCTCCGACTCATAAACAACAATCGCTCGAACAGATGCACGTCCTGCTCGTTTTTCAGCAGCGCCCCGTACAGCGGCGGAATCAGCTTGCGCTGGTCGCCGCGCAACGCCTCGGGCGGGATGTCCTCAGCCACCAGCAGCTTGATCCAGTCCAGTAATTCCGAGGTGGATGGCCGCTTCTTCAGCCCCGGTACCTCGCGGATCTCGAAAAATGCCTCCAGCGCCTCGCTCAACAGCCGCTTTTTCAAATCCGGGTAGTGCACCCGCACGATCCGCTCCATGGTCTCCTTGTCGGGAAAGCGGATGTAGTGGAAAAAGCAGCGGCGCAGAAAGGCGTCCGGCAGTTCCTTCTCGTTGTTGCTGGTGATGATGATGACCGGCCGGTGCCTGGCCCGGATGGTCTGCTGGGTTTCGTAAACATGGAACTCCATCCGGTCGAGTTCCAGCAGCAGGTCGTTGGGAAACTCGATGTCGGCCTTATCAATCTCGTCAATGAGCACCACCGGCTGCACGTCGTGGGTGAACGCCTCCCACAGCTTGCCCTTGACAATGTAGTTGCCGATGTCGTGGACCCGCGCGTCGCCCAACTGTGAATCGCGCAACCGCGACACCGCGTCATACTCATACAAACCCTGCTGCGCCTTGGTGGTGGACTTGATGTGCCACTGGATGAACGGCCGATCCAGGGCCAGCGCGACTTCTTCGGCCAGTTGGGTTTTGCCGGTGCCCGGTTCGCCCTTGATCAGCAACGGCCGGCCCAGGGTCACAGCGGCATTCACCGCCATCATCAGATCGTCGGTGGCGACATAGCGGTCAGTGCCGCTAAAACGGGTGGGGGACATGGGAACAGGGTCTCCTTATATGCTTTTTCAGCATATCAAAGTGAAAATTTATTATATTTTACGAATAAGCTTTTCTGATACCGTTGCACAATTCGACACTCCAAAGCTTAATACTCATTCTAATCATTCACGGTGCGCGAGAGGAAAAATCATGAAAGCGACGAACATTCTGGAAACCATCGGCAACACCCCCCACGTTCGCATCAACCGGCTATTCGCCGACCGCAAGGTCGAGGTGTGGATGAAGCTGGAGCGAGCCAATCCCGGCGGCAGCATTAAGGACCGCATCGGCCTGGCGATGATCGAGGACGCCGAACAACGCGGCCTGCTCAAACCTGGCAGTGTTATCGTCGAACCCACGTCCGGCAATACCGGCATCGGCCTGGCCATGGCGGCGGCGGTCAAGGGTTATCGCCTGATCCTGACCATGCCGGAATCCATGTCGCTGGAACGACGGCGCTATCTGGCGGCGCTCGGTGCGGAGCTGGTGCTGACCCCCAAGGAAAAGGGGATGCCGGGCGCCATCGAGCAGGCTCAGGATTTGCTGCGGGAACTTCCCAATGCCTGGATGCCGCAACAGTTCGAAAATCCGGCCAACGTTGAGATTCACCGCCGAACCACTGCCCAGGAAATTCTCAACGATTTCCCTGAAGGTCTGGATTATCTGATTACCGGTGTCGGCACTGGCGGCCATATCACCGGCTGCGCCGAGGTTTTGAAAGAGAAATTTCCGAATCTCAAGGTACTGGCTGTCGAACCGACCGGTTCACCCGTGCTGAGTGGCGGCCAGCGCGGCCCGCATCCGATCCAGGGGATCGGCGCCGGGTTCGTGCCGGCAGTGATGAATACAACCATTCTCGATGGCATCGTACAGATCGCCCATGAGAACGCCTTCAAGTTCGCGGTGCGCTGCGTCAAGGAGGAAGGCATCTTCATCGGCATTTCCTCTGGCGCATCGCTGGCGGCAGTGGCCCAGAAACTGCCGGAAATCCCCGACGGCAGCCGGGTGCTGACCTTCTGCTACGACACCGGCGAGCGTTACCTGTCGGTGGCCGGGTTGTTTGAATAGGAGCCAGGAAACAGGAAGTTAAGGGGATTAGCAGGTGCAGGGTGGGCAATGCTCACCCTGCAAACCGACGCGGGGATTGAGGAAGGAAGTAATCGCTTACCTTGCAAAAATCCTAACCCTTGGCCAGATAGGCGCGGATGAACTCATATTCCGCCTGGGTGCTCTTTTCAGCGTCGCTGCCCACGAAATCAGCCAGCTT
>CALMNY010000098.1 GCA_937872125.1 uncultured Candidatus Competibacteraceae bacterium
GATGTGTTGACCGAAACCTGGAGTTACCAGTGGACCGCGGCAAAGTAAGCGTTGCAGAGCCGTACCTGCCGCCATCCCAGTCAGCGCCCTCCAGCGAATTCATCCTCGCCCGGCTCGGCGCTTATTGGCAGGCGCTGGGCGTCACCGATCCGGCGCAGGTGGCGGCGCTCAGCGAACAGGCGCTGCGCCGCGCCGCCGAGTCCCCGGAGCTGCCGGGGCTGAACCCGGTAATGCGGGCGCTCGTCGCCGCCGGCGAGTTGCTGGATGACTGGCTGGCGCGGGCGCTGGAACTGCCCCGAACGTCGGCGGAACTGGTCGCGGCCCGGGCCGCCCTGCTGAGCGGGGTCGTACCGGACTGGCCGGCGGCGCTGTTCGCCCCGCCGGGCGAGGTGAACAGCGTGCTGGACGCCCTGCGCGCGGCCCGCGCCGAACCCACGCCACCGCCCAGTCCCGGCGCCATGCCGGCGCAACGCATTGATCTGTTCTGGCTGCTGGGTCCGCTGCGCCGGTTGTGGCATCGGGAACCCCGCGCCTGAATCCTGCTTCTCTCTTTCCTGGACGTGCCATGACCCCAACTGTTCACCCCCCGATCATGGGGCATACCCTGCGGCGGGTAGCATTCTTCCTGCTGGTGCTGCTGACGACGCTGATCGCGATGGGCCTGATGGTCAGCGTGTTTCAGACCGACGGTCTCAGCCCGATGGAACTCATCCTGCTGCTGCTGTACGCGATCCTGTTTTCCTGGATTTGCATCTCGTTCTGGACCGCGTTCATGGGCTTTTTCGTCATCCTGACTGGTCGCGACCGCTGGGCGATTTCCCGGCATCCCGGCGAGCCGCCCGAATCTGCCGCGCCGCCGCCGCGCACCGCGATTCTGATGCCGATCTACAACGAGGATTCGGAGCGGGTGTTCGCCGGCCTGCGCGCCATCCACCAATCCCTGGCCGATACCGGCCAGCTCGCCGACTTCGATTTCTTCGTGCTCAGCGACACCCGCGATCCGGAGGTCTGGGTCGAGGAAGAGCTGCGCTGGCAGGACATGGTGCGGGCGCTGGACGGTCAGGGACGCATCTTCTATCGCAACCGGCCGGAGAACACCAGCCGCAAGAGTGGCAATCTGGAGGATTTCTGCACCCGCTGGGGTGGTCACTACCGCTACATGACCGTGCTGGATGCCGACAGCATCATGAAGGGCGAAACCCTGGTCGAAATGGTGCGGATCATGGAGCGCCACCCGCGCGTGGCGTTGTTGCAGACCCCGCCGGTGCCGATCAACCGTGAATCGCTGTTCGCCCGCATCCTGCAATTCGCCGGCAGCCTGTACGGACGGATGTTCACCGCCGGACTGAACTACTGGCAGTTGGGCGAGAGCAACTACTGGGGCCACAACGCCATCATCCGTATTCAGCCGTTCCTCGAGCACTGCGGCCTGCCCAAGTTGCCGGGCCGCGAGCCGTTTGGCGGCGACATCCTCAGTCACGACTTCGTCGAGGCGGCGCTGTTGCGGCGGGCCGGCTGGGAGGTGTGGCTGGCCTATGATTTGGAGGGCAGCTACGAGGAAATTCCGCCGACCCTGATTGACTACGCCAAGCGCGACCGCCGCTGGTGTCAGGGCAATCTCCAGCATTTGCGGCTGGCGCTGGCGCACGGCTTCAACGCGCTGAGCCGACTGCATTTTTCGATGGGCGTGATGTCGTACCTGGCCTCGCCGCTGTGGCTGCTGTTCCTGATGGCTACCGGGGTTAACGCCTATTTCCAGGCCCAGCACGAACCGGTGTATTTCTTCGGCGAGAACTGGGCGCCGGTGTGGCCGGTGTCGTTCGCGGTGGAAATGACCACCGTGCTGCTGGTCACGCTGACCATGCTGTTCCTGCCCAAGGGACTGGCGCTGTTGCTACTGCTCAAGGATGGCCGGCTGCGCCGCGCCTACGGCGGGATGTTCAAGGCGACTCTGAGCGTCGTGCTGGAAACGTTGTTCTCGGTGCTGACGGCGCCGGTGCTGATGCTGTTCCAGACCAAGTTCGTGCTGGCGATCCTGATGCGCCGCGCCGTCGGCTGGCCACCGCAGCAACGCGGCGACCATATGACCAGCTTCCGGGAGGCGGCGCAGACCCACGGCGTGCAAACCCTGATCGGCGTGGTCGCCGGGGTGCTGAGTTACCAGTACGTGCCGGCGTTCTTCTGGTGGTTCATCCCGGTGCTGCTGGGGCTGGTGCTGGCCATTCCGGTCTCCATGCTGTCCAGCAGCATCGCCCTGGGCCGCCGGTCGCGGGAACTGGGCCTGTTCCTGACCCCGGAGGAAACCGAGCGGCCGGTGGTGTTGCGTTATCTGGAGGAGAACCTGGAAGAAGGCGAGCCAGTGTTACCGGTCTTGCGCGAAAAACCGGCCAGCCGTTTCATCCAAGCGCTGACCGATCCCTACGTCAACGCGCTGCATTTGTCGCTGCTG
>CALMNY010000099.1 GCA_937872125.1 uncultured Candidatus Competibacteraceae bacterium
CCGCAGCCACTGATTCGCCGGGTCGTGATCCACGTTGGCATGCCAGTACAGATGCACGTCCAGCGGTTGGGTCGGCAACGGAAACGGCACGATCCGGTTGCCAAACTGGGCGTTGGCGATCCGCGCATACTGCTCCGGCATGGTCAGCAGCCAGTCGGTCTGACTGACCACCCGGCAGGCGGCGAAATAGTGCTGGCAGCGCAGGCCGATCCGCCGGCGATACCCCTCCCGATTCAGTTCAAAATCCTCCAGTCCCCGGCCCTGACGGCGCGATGAGACCAGAATGTGGGTCTGGCTGAGATAGCCCGCCAGCGTCAGTTCGTCCCGCAGCACGGGATGCTCCGCCCGGCCCATGACGATCAGCCGGTCCCGGAACACGCGGGTCTGGCGAATTGAATCGCCCGTCGGTAAGGGAATGTCCAGCGCCAGATCGAGCGCGCCCGCCGCCAGATCGGCTTCCAACGTGCGGCGGTCGGTCCGCACGCTGGTCAGTTCGATCCCCGGCGCCTGGTCCTGAAGAGTGCGAACCAGCGCCGGCAGGATCGTGGCCTCGAATACATCGCGCAATCCCAGGTGAAAGGCGCGGTGGGTCTCACCAGGATCGAACCGCTGGCTTTGCCGCACATGGAGTTCCAGGGTTTGCAGCGCCTGCCGCACCGGCCCGATGAGGTTGCGGGTCAGCGGGGTAGGGACCATACCCGAACCCTGGCGCACGAACAGCGGGTCTTTGAGCAACTCGCGCAACCGCCCCAGCGCATGGCTGAGCGCCGGCTGGCTCAGCTTCAGCGCCTGGCTGGCGCGGGTGATGTTGCCTTCCCGGTAGATCGCGTCCAGCACCACGAACAGGTTCAGGTCAATGCGGCTAATATGCATAAAATGAATTATAGGATATTCAAACTATTCATTGGATTCACTTAAAGCGGTTGGGTATTCTGCGTCCATACCCCGACGAGAGCACAATCCCATGGACTTCGCCTATTCCGCTAAAGCACGCGACTACCTCGAACGCCTCAACGCCTTCATGGCTGAGGAGGTGATGCCCGCCGAGCCGATTTACGAGCAGCAACTCGTTCACGGCCCGGACTGGACCCAGTGGAAACAGCCGCCGATCATGGAGGAACTGAAGGCCAAGGCTAAAGCCGCCGGCCTGTGGAATCTGTTTTTGCCGGAAGAGGAATATGGCCCCGGCCTGAGCAACGCCGATTACGCGCCGCTGGCCGAAATCACCGGCCGCACCCCGATGGCCCCGGAAATCTTCAACTGCAATGCGCCGGACACCGGCAACATGGAAGTGCTGGTCAAGTACGGCTCCAAGGCGCAGAAGGACGCTTGGCTCGAACCGCTGCTGGCCGGCGAAATCCGCTCGGCGTTCTGCATGACCGAGCCGGCAGTGGCTTCCAGCGACGCCACCAACATGCAGGCCACCGCCACGATTGAGGGCGACGATGTGGTGCTGAACGGCCGCAAGTGGTGGAGTTCCGGCGTCGGTCATCCCCACTGCAAGGTAGTGATCTTCATGGGTCTGACCGACCCGACGGCGGAGAAACACCGCCAGCACTCGATGGTGCTCGCGCCGCTGGATACGCCGGGCATCAAGGTCGAGCGGATGCTGCCGGTATTCGGGGCTTACGACGGGCCGTTCGGTCACGGCGAAGTCAGTTTCACCAACGTGCGCCTGCCGCTGGACGCCATCATCGCCGGGCCGGGCCGGGGCTTCGAGATCGCCCAGGGTCGCCTGGGGCCGGGCCGCATTCACCATTGCATGAGGGTTATCGGCGCGGCGGAACGGGCGCTGGAACTGCTGTGCCAGCGGTCGCTCGGTCGGGTGGCTTTCGGCCAACCGCTGGCGCGGCTCGGCGGCAATCCCGATGTGGTCGCCAACTGCCGCATGGCGATTGAGCAGGCCCGGCTGTTGACCCTGAAAGCGGCGTGGATGATGGACACGGTCGGCGTCAAGGGAGCGATGAGCGAGATTTCGCAGATCAAGGTGGTTGCGCCCAGCATGGCGCAGCAGGTGATCGACGCCGCGATCCAGATTCACGGCGGCGCCGGCCTGTCCAACGATTTCGCGCTGACCGCGCTGTATGCCTACGCCCGGGTGCTGCGCATCGCCGACGGCCCGGACGAGGTGCATCGCAAGCTGATTGCGAAGCTGGAATACAAGAAGCAGCAAGCCAAGTTCGCCCGGTCGGTCTGAGAACTTCACAACCCTGGAGAGCAACATGGAACAACTGATTGATCAACCCGGTTCGGTGCGCAAGGGCGAAGAGCTTGACGTGGCGAAGGTGGACGCCTTCATCAAAGCCCATCTGCCCGGCCTGACCGGAACCCCAGAGATTCGCCAGTTCGCCGGCGGGGCGTCGAACCTGACCTATCTGGTGCGCTATCCCGACCGCGACCTGATCCTGCGCCGGCCGCCGTTCGGCCACAAGGCCAAGTCCGCGCACGACATGCTGCGCGAAGCCAAAATCATGACGGCGCTCAAGCCGGTCTATCCCTATGTGCCGACCGTGGTGGTCATTTGCGATGATCCGGCAGTCATGGAAGCCGATTTCTACGTGATGGAGCGCATCAACGGCATCATTCCCCGCCAGGATTTGCCGGAGGGCCTGAACCTTAGCGTCGAGGACACCCGCAAGCTGTGCCTGAACGTCATTGACCGGATGATCGAGCTGCACCAGGTGGACTACCAGGCCGCCGGGCTGGACAGCCTGGGCAAGGGCGAGGGCTACGTGCGCCGCCAGATCGAGGGCTGGATTGACCGCTATCGCAAGGCCAAGACCGAAGACGTGGGCGATTTTGAAGCCGTCATGGCTTGGCTGAAGGATAAAATGCCGGCCAGCGATGTCGCCACCTGCCTGATTCACAACGATTTCCGGTTCGACAACGTGGTGCTCAATCCCGCCAACCCGTTTGAAGTGATCGGCGTGCTGGACTGGGAAATGGCCACGCTCGGCGATCCGCTGATGGATTTGGGCAACACCCTGGCGTACTGGGTGCAAGCCGATGACGATGCGCTGTTTCAGCAGGTGCGCCGCCAGCCGACCCATTTGCCGGGAATGCTGACCCGCCAGGAAGTGATCGAGTATTACGGCAGCAAGACCGGCTATCGGGTGGACAACTTCGACTTTTACGCCCTGTATGGCCTGTTCCGGCTGGCGGTGATCGTGCAGCAGATTTACTACCGCTATTTCCACGGTCAGACCAAAAATCCGGCCTTCGCCGGTTTCGGCCACATCAGCCGCTATCTGGAAAAACGCTGCCACCGGCTGATCGCCGCCTCGAAGCTGTAAACGGAGCGGGCGGACATGGGCGTGATTGTTCTGGTACGTCACGGTCAGGCCAGCTTCGGGGCCGACGATTACGACCGGCTGTCCCCGCTGGGCGAGGAACAGGCGCGGTTGCTGGGCGGCTGGGCCAGGGACTGTGGATTCAACCTCGGTCAGGTCGCCTTGGGCACGGCCCGCCGCCACCGCCAGAGCGCCGAACAGTGCCTGACCGCTTACGGCGCTGGGCCAGCCGCTCAGGACTGGATCGTGGATGCGGGGTTCGATGAGTTCGACCACCACGAAGTCATGATCCGCTTCCGGCCGGACCTGGCCGAACCGGGCGCGCTCGGCCATTTTCTGACGCAATCCGATCACCCGCACCGCGCTTTTCAACAGATGTTCGCCGCCGCCGTGGCCCGCTGGGTTGGCGGCGCGCACGACAGCGACTACCGCGAATCGTGGCCGGCGTTCCGGCAACGCTGCCGGGCGGGCCTCGACCGGCTGATGACTACAGTAGACCCGGCGCGGGACGTATGGGTGTTTACCTCCGGCGGCGCGATTACTGCCTTGTTGCAAACCGTACTGGCGATTCCCGACGAGCGGATTTTTGAACTCAACTGGACGCTGGTGAATACCGGCGTGACCCAACTGCGCTACCGGTCTGGCCGGGTGAGCCTGAGCACTCTCAACAGCCAGGCGCATCTGGAACGGCAGCGGCGGCCTGAACTGATTACTTATCGTTAACCGAATCGAGGAAATCCATGATGACGACTCCCAATCCCTTTGATCTGAGCGGCAAAATCGCAGCAGTCACCGGCGCCAGCCGGGGCATCGGCCAGGCGATTGCCGAGCTTCTCGCCGCGCAGGGCGCGCATGTGATCGTGTCCAGCCGCAAGCCGGAAGATTGCCAGAAAGTGGTGGACGCTATTCAGTCTGCCGGCGGTTCGGCGGAAGCCATCGGTTGCCATATCGGCGAAATGGACCAGATCGGCGCATTCTTCCAGGCTATAGAAGAGAAGCACGGCCGGCTCGACATCCTGGTCAACAACG
>CALMNY010000100.1 GCA_937872125.1 uncultured Candidatus Competibacteraceae bacterium
CCGAGTCATTGCTGACATGCGGATGCGCGTTGCGCTCGCACGGCT
The DNA here is from genome assembly GCA_937872125.1 of uncultured Candidatus Competibacteraceae bacterium. Lineage (GTDB taxonomy): Bacteria > Pseudomonadota > Gammaproteobacteria > Competibacterales > Competibacteraceae > Contendibacter. The sequence continues at coordinate 46 of CALMNY010000100.1, forward strand.
CGCCGTGAGTAGCCCAGCGAGTATGGGCGATGCCGAGCGGCCCGCGCACCGGTTCTTGTTGCAAACGCTCGGCGAGCGCTTGCACCTTGCCGACGGTGCGCACCCGATGCAACTGCCCGTCGCGGCTGTCCAGGGTGACGATGCCCGCCGAGTCATAGCCGCGATATTCCAGCCGCCGCAGCCCTTCGAGCAGGATTGGGGTAACGTTGCGTTCGGCGATAGCGCCCACGATTCCACACATGACGAGGTCCAGGGGAAAGTAAAGTGGATTCAGAGTAACGGCTTGCTGGCCAGGGAACAAGCCATGTACACCCCGGCTGGAACACACCGGTGTTTTCAGGGATAGAAATCGGCGCTTGCCGCCAGGTTCAGCGCCGGGACCGAAGCCGGACGTGACTCCCAGACCAGCCGCACGGACTCCGGCAACCGCACCGCCATAGCGATGGGCAAATGGTCGGAAAAGGCGTAGTCCAACACTTCAACCTGCTCAACCCCGATAGAGGATGACACCAGAATATGGTCCAGTTGGCGACTGGGTTGCCAACTGGGAAAAGTGTGCAAACCCGACGCCGGTTCACGCAGGCGCGCTGTTTCCACCAGCACCGCCATTTCCGGGCTGTCCGAATCGCAGTTGAGATCCCCCATCAGGATGACGTGCCGGTAATCAGCTACTCGCTCCGCGAGAAAGCCGATCTGGCGCAAGCGGCCCCGCCGACCCAGCGCCATGTGCAGGATCAACACGTGCAATGCATCCGGCCCGGAACCAAAGCGAACGTCCAACACACCCCGGCCGGGCAAACCCGGCAACTTGTGTTCGGCAATGGCGTCCGGCTGGACCCGGCTTAGCACCGCGTTGCCATGCTGGGAGATCATCCCGATCTTGCGGTTGGACTGATCGAACACGTGGGCAAAACCGGCCTGATCAGCCAGATATTTCACCTGATTCACGAAGCCGCTGCGCAGACTGCCCGCGTCCACTTCCTGTAAGCCGACCAGGTCGTAATCAGCCAGAATCCGGGCGATGCCGTCGAGATTGCTCATCCGCGACGGCACCGGCACCAGATGTTTCCAACTGCGGGTCAGGTATTGAGAATACTTGCGAGTGGTCAACCCGCTCTGAATGTTATAGCTGAGCAAGCGCAGGCGCTGCGGCGCGGCGGGATCGGCCATTGCCATTCAGCCCTTAACCTTGCGGCGCGGCCAGCCTGGCGATCAGGAAATCCACCACTTCAAAGGTTCGACCCGAACGCACATCGTACTGACCACCGACGATGAACGTCGGCACCCCGCGCACGCCGAAGCGCTGGGCCAGTTGGCTGGCGCGCCGCAACTGGGTCTCGGTCGTAAAGGATTGGTAGGCCTTGCGGAAGGCTTCCTGATCCACGCCATGCTCGGCGAAAAACGCCGCCAGTTCGTCCTCGGTGTTCAGCTTGCGCCGTTCCTGCTGAATGGCGTCGAACAGCGGCTGATGGATCTTGTCCAGCACCCCCAAGGCCTGGGCAGCGTAATAGGCGCGGGCGCTAGGTTCCCAGCTCGCGCCAAGGGCGACCGCCATCTGGGTGAATATCACGTTCTCCGGTTTACGCTTGAGCCAGTCATGCACCGCCGACTCCATATTGCGACAGTGCGGGCAGGTATACGAGAAAAACTCGACCACTTCGATTTTGCCCGGCGTGTTGGGCGGCGCCGGGGTCGGCACCCGCACGTAATCCTTGCCCTCCTGAAACGGGGGCGGCGCGGGAGAATCAGCGGCGCGGCCAGCGGCCAGCGGCAACATACAAACCAGCAACACCAGCAGCAGGCGACGGAGCAAATACGGCATCGCAATGAAATCCTCAGGTTCGGATTGGTGAAAACAGAGTGCGGTGGACGACCGGCCTACAGCGTACCGTAGGAGTGTAGCCCGGACAGGAACATGTTCACACCCAGAAAGGCGAACAGGGTCACGAGCAAGCCGATCACCGCCCACCAGGCCATCGGCACGCCGCGCCAGCCCTTGGTGAGGCGCAGGTGCAGCCAGGCGGCGTAGTTCAGCCAGACGATCAGCGCCCAGGTTTCCTTGGGGTCCCAGGACCAGTAGCCGCCCCACGCTTCCGCCGCCCACAGCGCGCCGAGGATCGTCGCGATGGTGAAGGCGGCGAAACCCAGGGCGATGGCTTTGTACATGACATCGTCCAGCAGTTCCAGCGCCGGCAGCACCGCCGCCAGCAGGCCATCGGGGCGGCGGGTTTCGGCGCGCTGGCGCAGCAGATACGCCACGCCGGCCATTGCCGCCAGGGCGAAGGCGCCGTAACCGATGAAATTGGCCGGCACATGGATCTTCATCCAGTAGCTCTGCAAGGCCGGAATCAGCGGCTGGATGTGATGCGCCTCACGGTCGAAGGTGTACCACAACAGAAAAGCGACCGCCCCGCTGATCGCCAGCAGGGCGAAGCCGCCCAGGGCGCGGGTGCGATGCCGATCCTCGTAAAACAGGTACAACAGCGCGGTGATCAGCGCAAACAGGATGAACACTTCATAAAGATTGCTGACCGGAATGTGGCCGATGTCGGCGCCCAGCAGATAGGACTCGCGCCAGCGCACCAGTAGGCCGGTCATCCCCAGTACGGTCGCGCTCCAGGTCAAGGCGGTCGCCGTCTTGCCGACGAACTCGGAGCGGCTGAACAGCGCGGCGAAATAGACGACTGTGGCCAGCACGTACAGCGCGCTCATCCACATGAACGCGGCCTGGCTTTCCAGGAAATACTTCAGCAGAAAAGCGCTCTTGCGCAGCTCGTAGTCGGTTCCATACCGCCACAACGCCAGCAGCGTCAGCAGCGCCACTATCAGGGCAAACATCTGCGCCGGCTTCCAGTACCACCCCCAGGCGATCAGCGCCAGGGCGCTGCCGAACAGGATGGCAACCTCGTAGCCATCCATCTGGGCCTGGTAAAACCACCAGGCATAGCCGGATCCTCCCACCACCAGCAGCGCCCAGAGCACATCCCACATCGTCAGCCGTTGCCAGAGCGTCGGCTGTTCCCAGGATTCCAGCATCGCTTCGCGCGTTACCGCCATTGCCGATAAGCCTCTCTCAGCGTCTTATTGCATAAGGAACCATCATTCACTCGAACCCCGGGACTCCGGGGCTCCCAGCCGCCGCGTCAGCGTCGCTTCCAGCGCCGCAAATTCACGAGCGAATTCCGCCTGGCGGCGATTGCCCGTACCGGCCAGAACCAGCCGCGAGCCATCCTCATCGGCCGCGACCCAGGCCCACAGCCGGCGGTGCGAAGTATAAAACAGGAGGAAGACGCCGATGCTCAGCAGTGCAAAGCCGGCGTAGACCACGCTGGCCGCGCCGCTGTGGGCCACCTGGAAGCCGGACGCCTCCACCTGCTGGAACCCGGTCAGTTGCAGATAAAACGGCGAGCCGTAATCCGGCAGCACGGCCAGGGCCGACAGCGCATCGTTGAAAAACGTATCCTCACGCTCGCCCACGCCCTGCTCCAGGTTCACCCCCTCCGCCCGCAACACCTCCAGAAAGACTTCGGCCAGCGTATCGCGCAGGATATTCAGATACAGCCGGGTCGCTTCCTGAAGCCGGTCGGCGGGCACGACCGTCCTGGCCCGTTCCGTCACTGCCGCAAACCCGCCCTGGATAAACAGCCCGACCAGGTTCAGCCGCACCAGATTCAGATTGCGCTGCACGTCGGAATTTTCGGTGGGCGCCGGCGCGTGGGCCAGCAGCGCGCGCAATCCCTCCTCATCGCGCAGCCGGGCATTGAAGTGCAGGAAGCGGTCGAGACTGTTCTTCGTGTCCGCCGGGATGTGCAGATAGGTGAATTGCTCACCCGACCGGGCGCGGACGCCGCTGACGAAAAACCAGCGGTCCTCAAGCTGGACCGGCGCCATGTAATTGACATACTCGCGCGCCTCGCCGGCGGCGTCGCGCAGTTTGAACCCGATGCTGGGACCGAAATTGCGGAACTTGCGGTCGCCGGGCCGGGCGCCGGGTTCCGGCAGCAAATTGAATGTCCGGAATTCGGCCAGTTCCAGATTCAGCGATCCGTTGGGTCCGCTCACCTTGAGCGCGCTGCCGACCTCGCCTTGCGCGTCGAGCGGCTCCAGCCGGCTGATGGTGAGCGGCCAGGCCCGCAATTCCAGTTTGGAGCCGCCGTCGCCGAAATCGGACTGATAGATCGAGTAACCGCGATAGGTCAGCGGATGATTGACCTGGATCGTAGCGTCCAGCGGCTGATCGCCCAGGTGTTCCTGGTCATGGATGCGCACCTGACTGACGAAGGACTTGGGCTGGCCGGTGGCGTGGTACTCGACCTGGAAATCCCGCAGTTCGATGGCGAAGGGCAGTTCCTGCACCAAATACCCGTCGCGCAGCCGCAGGAAGACGAAATTCGCCGCGCGGCCCTCGGGCAGCATGATGTTGCCGCGAAACGCCGGGGTCGCGCCGGGGGCCAGCCGGCTGGCCGGCGGCACGTCGCGGGCCGCCAACTCGCGGGTTTCGACCGCGATCTCGCCACGCCACTCCTTCAGTTTCAACCACAGATTACCGTCCAGCAGGCCGCCGATCCCGATCACCACCACCGCGGCGTGGGTGAACAGATAACCCAGCCGCTGGTAACCGCCCTTCATCGCCGCCGCCACCTGATGGTCGCCATGATCCCGAACCCGCCAGCGGTAGCCACCCGCACGGAACGCGCCGGTGACCTCCGCCAGCACAGCGGCAGGCGCCCGCTCCGGCAAGCGCCATTCAGCGTGCTGGTGAAAGCCGCGCAGCGACTCCAGCCGAACCTGGGTGCGGAACCGGAACATCTCCCGCGCCATGCCGGGAACCTGACGGTACAGACAAACGCTGGTCGAGAGGATGAGAAATCCGAGGATGGCGATAAACCAGCCGGCACCGTACACATCGTACAGCCCGAGACGGTTGAACACGTCGAACCAGAACGGCCCGAATTTGATCACGTAATCCGAATAGGGCTGGTTCTGTTGCAAGACCGTACCGATAATCGAGGCCACAGCCACCACCACCAGCAGAGTGATGGCGAGGTTCATGGAGCCAAGGAATTCCAGCAACACCCAACCCAGGGTACGGCGCTGGGCGGGCCGGTGCGCGGTGATCGTGTCGCTCACGGCGGAGAATCGAAGATGATGGCGGGAGGGATGAAAGACGGTGAACGGTTTTTATGACCCGGCGGGTTCCAATCCGTTCACCTTCGGGGTCGGCGCGGGCCGTAAAAAAGGGTGGCCGGATCGGCCACCCTCATCAATCAGACATCAGGGGTATCCAGCCCGGTTCTAGCCGGGTTCTTATTGCAAGCCCTGCACGTAGGACGCCACCGCCTTGATTTCCGGGTCAGTCATCTTGGCGGCGACGCCGCGCATCATCTGGCCGGCATCGTTGGCGCGTTCCATGGTGCGGAAGGCCTTCAACTGAAGCTCGACGTACTCGGCGTGCTGGCCGGCCAGCGCCGGGAACTTGGCGGCCGGGTTACCGGCTCCAGTGGCGCCGTGGCAGGCCGCGCAGGCCGCCACACCGCTGGTCAGATTGCCGCCGCGGAACATGGCTTCACCCGCCGGGGCCAGGGCTGGATCCGCCGCGCCACGGGCGACCTGTTGCGACGAGAAATAGGCGGCCAAGTCTTCCATGTCCTGCGGACTCAGCGGCGCCACCATGCCGACCATGATCGCGTTGACGCGGGCGCCGCTCTTGTATTCCTGCAATTGTTTGACGAGATAATCGGCGCTTTGCCCCGCCAGCTTGGGATACTGGGTCACGGTGCTGTTGCCATCGGCGTTGTGGCAGGCCGCGCAAACCGCGGACTTGGCCTTGCCGGCGGTAGGGTCGCCAGCGGCCAGTGCGGCGGTCGCGGAACCGAGCAATGCGCACGTCGCGGCGATCACAACGAGTTTTTTCATTTTTGGAAAGCTCCTGTACGATGACGATATTCGGTTCAGGCGACCCGCCGCCGGCGTGCAAAAAGTGAAGCGGATCGGCGGCTGAGCCTCGCTTGATCGCGGCGGAACCCTTACGGATTTTGGTGAGTTTCGCCGTGTGAAAGCGGCGGTTTTATATATCAGTTTTGGCCTTTGAGTTCAATGAAAAACCCTGACAAACTTACTCCTATCCCGGCAGCCCGCATTACCGCCAGCCGCTATCGGGCTGCCCATTTTCTCAACAGCGTCAATTCGCTGGAGCAACTGCCGCCCGATACCGGCCAGGAAGTCGCCTTCGCCGGCCGCTCCAACGCCGGCAAGTCCAGCGCCCTCAATGTCCTGACTGGCCAGCGGCAACTCGCCCGGGTGAGTAAAACGCCAGGCCGAACCCAGTTGCTCAATTTTTTCCAGGTGGAGCCGGAGCGCTATCTGGTGGACCTGCCCGGCTACGGCTACGCCCAGGTGCCGGATGCGATCCGCCGGCACTGGCGGCTGTTGCTGGAACGCTATTTGCGCGAGCGCCTGGCCCTGCGCGGCCTGATGCTGCTGATGGACATCCGCCACCCGCTGACCCCTCTGGACCGGCAATTGCTGGACGGCTGCGCCCACCGCCCGCTTCCCATCCACGTCCTGTTGACCAAAGCCGACAAGCTCAGTCGCGGCGCGGCGCAGACGGCGTTGCAACAGGTGCAAAGAATGCTGAAAACCGACTATCCGGGCGCCAGCGTGCAACTGTTTTCGGCGCCGACCGGGCTGGGGATAGACGAGGCCCAGGCCCGACTGGACGAATGGCTGGGATACTGATTCACCCCCCGCGCGCCGAAGGTGGATCAGACAGCCGCCGCCACCCGGCCGCCAGCAGCCGCGCTTGCAGCGTTTGGGTGATCAACTCACCGATTCGCTCCAGAAAGAGCGTGCCCATGCCCGAATGAAAGCGTCTGGCGTCACTGCTGCCCACCGCCAGCAAGCCGCGCCATTCGCTCCCGCCCAGCGGGATTAGCGCCGCGGAGGCGGCCAGATAGGCGCCGTCGCCGAACAGGGCGGCAGCCTGTTCCAGGCTCAGCCGGCCGCACTGGGGCCGACCGGCGCGGAACACCGCATCGAACAGCCAGACCACGTCCGGTCGCAAAAACTCCTCCACCGCGCTCAGGCCAGTGGTGGGCGGCATGGCCAGACACAGGGCGACGCCATCGGCCTTGAACTCATCGCGCAGAATCGCCTTGATGCCGTGCAACAGCTCGTCCAACCCGCCCCGCGCGTCCAGCAAGCCCAGCGCCAGCCGCTGCACGCGCTCCGCCAGGCGGTCATTATCGCGGGCGATCGCAACCAGTTCCGTCAGTTTGTCGCGCAGCCGCTGGCAATGCTCCCGGAGCAGGCGGTTCTGATATTCCAGCAGCGACACCGCCGGCCGGCAAGGATGCGGGATGCGCAAGTTCTCCGTCAGCTCGGGATGATGAGCAAAGAAGTCCGGATGATCGCGCAAATAGTCCGCCACGGCCGGTTCGGGATCGAACGTTTCCCATTCTTCGCTCATAACTCGATCCACCCTTCAAACACCGTGGTCGCTGGCCCGGTCAGGGTCACTGACTCACCCTCGCCGGCCCAGTGAATGCTCAGCTCGCCACCGGGCAGTTCGACCCGGACATTCGGCCACAGCCGGCCCCACAGCCGGCCTGCGACTACCGCCGCGCAGGCGCCGCTGCCGCAGGCCAGAGTTTCGCCGGTTCCCCGCTCGAACACCCGCAGGCGGATATGATCCGGCGCGATGATTTGCATAAAGCCGACGTTGGTGCGCTGGGGAAAGCGGCCATGTCGCTCCAGCAGCGGTCCCAGATGGGCCACCGGGGCGTGATCCACATCGTCCACCAATAACACCGCGTGCGGATTGCCCATGGACACCACCCCGACTTCCAGGTCAACGCCATCGGCGGCAATGGGATAGCGAGGCGCGCGCTCGGTGGCGAAAAAAGGCACCTCGGCCGGCTCCAGCCGGGGCTGCCCCATGTCCACCGCTACCTGCCCTTTCGACTGGAGCCGCAACCGCAAAGGACCAGCGGCGGTGATGACGCAGAGTTCGTCTTTTTCGGTTAAGCCATGGTCGCGGACGAAGCGGGCAAAGCAGCGGGCGCCGTTGCCGCATTGTTCCACCTCGCCGCCATCGGCGTTGAAGATGCGGTAGCGGAAATCGGCCCCCGGCCGGTCGGACGCTTCCACCAGCAGTACCTGGTCGCAGCCGATACCGAAATGGCGGTCGGCCAACTGGCGAATGCTTGCTGTATCCAACGCCACGGTCTGGTTGATCCCGTCAATCACTACGAAATCGTTGCCAAGCCCGTGCATCTTGGTGAAGTTCAGTTTCATGGGCATCTATTTTAACAACGATTTAAGTAATTTTCAGGCGGCAAGAATCTGCGTCGCGCAGACTCACTCCGGCGCTTTGGGAGGGAGCGCACGGATGATACGAGCTGGGTTTCCTGATGCGAGGACATCGGAGGGAATATTGCGGGTGATGACACTTCCGGCGCCGATGACTGACCGTTCGCCGATGGTCACTCCAGGGCAGATGATCGCACCGCCCCCCACCCATACATCAGAACCAATGGTGATGGGTTTGGCCGATTCGAGCCACTTGCGGCGCTCGGCGGCGCTGATTGGATGGGTTGCCGTGTAGATCTGTACCGAGGGACCAAAGAGCACGTTGTCGCCGATGGTCACCGGCGCGACATCGAGCACCACGCAGTTGAAGTTGAAGAAAACTTTAGCGCCCAAGACGATGTTCTTGCCGTAGTCGCAGAAAAAGGGCGGCTGAACCCAGGCATCCGTCTCCTTTCCAAAAAGCTCGGCAAGCAGGCGCTGCCTCTCCTCCTTCTGATCTTCCCGGGTAGCATTGAGCAGCAGGCAGAGGTCGCGGCAAAGGTCACGTTCGCGGCACAGTTGCGGGTCAAGCGGATCATAAAGCTCGCCTGCGAGCATCTTCTCTTTTTCACTTTTCATGCGCGTCGGCCTCCAGCCTAGCGGGGGGTGGATAAGCGGCACAGGGCGGGAAAGCCACAGACTCTTGCGCCCGAAATCGGCTCCACCCATTTTTCCTTTCAAAATTGCCTTTGTTGACTTCAACTATAGACAAAGCTTTCTTCAAATCTTCAACGACAGGGTTTGACAAATTAGTTGTTTGTTTATACAATGTTTATACTTAATAATTTTGTATGAGGCTCCTTATGCAAGTTCAAATTCAGAAGTGGGGCAACTCTGCCGCCGTCCGCTTGCCAGCGCCTGTTTTACGTGATGCTGGTATTACTTTGGGGCAAGCTCTTGAATTAACTGTTGAAGATGGAAAATTGATTTTTGCCCCGAAAAAAGAATATAAGTTAGAAGAATTGGTTGCTGCAATTACTCCTGAAAATTGTCATCCACTTCTTTTAGACGACAGCCTGAAAGGAAATGAAAGTTGGTGACCTCAAAAATATATGTTCCAGATCAAGGGGATCTGGTTTGGCTTGACTTTGATCCCCAAGCTGGACATGAACAAGCGGGACGCCGACCGGCTTTAGTGTTATCCCCAAAAGCTTATAACAACGCCACAAAGTTAATGCTTTGTTGTCCTGTTACTTCGCGTGTGAAGGGCTATCCTTTTGAGGTTGTTGTCTTTGGTTCGCCTAAAATATCCGGCGTAGCATTATCAGATCAAATACGTAGTTTGGATTGGGAAGGGCGAAACGCAGATTTTATTGATCGCGTACCCGACGCTATTTTATCCGAGGTCGCAATGAAACAGAAAGTGCTGCTACCGAAGTAATATCACAACAATCAGCCCGCGTTAAGCGGGCTTTTTTACGCCTGTTCAAAAATGGGAGCAAAGTTCTAACGCTCGCGTTCAGCGGCGAGCGAAGCGAGTCCGCTGCAACGCCAAGTCAGGTT
>CALMNY010000101.1 GCA_937872125.1 uncultured Candidatus Competibacteraceae bacterium
TCGGTCATGAAGTGGGCGTCGGGGGTGCGGGTCTGCGGGACGTTGGAGCCCCACATCATCAGGAAGGTGGAGTTGTACCAGTCGGCCGATTCCGGCACGTCGGTCTGTTCGCCCCAGATCATCGGGCTGGCCGGCGGCAGGTCGCAGTACCAGTCATAGAACGAACCGCACGCGCCGCCGATGAGCGACAGGTAACGGGAGCCGGCGGCGTAGGAAATCATGGACATCGCCGGAATCGGCGAGAAGCCGTAGATGCGATCCGGGCCGTATTTCTTGGCGGTGTAGACGTTGGCGGCGGCGATCAGCGGGTTCACTTCCTCCCACGTCGAGCGGACGAAGCCGCCCAGCCCGCGCTTGGTCTTGTATTCGTTCGCCTTGGCCGGGTCCTCGACGATGGAGGCCCAGGCGTCCACCGGGTCTTTCTTCTGCGCCAGCGCCTCGCGCCACAGCTTGAGCAACCGCCCGCGCACCATCGGGTATTTCACCCGGTTGGCGCTGTACAGGTACCAGCTATAGGACGCTCCGCGCTGACAACCACGCGGCTCGTGGTTGGGCAGATCGTCGCGGGTGCGGGGGTAGTCGGTCTGCTGGGTTTCCCAGGTGACCAGCCCGTTCTTGACGTAAATCTTCCAGCTACAGGAGCCGGTGCAGTTCACGCCGTGGGTGGAGCGCACGATCTTGTCGTGCTGCCAGCGGGCGCGGTAGGCGTCTTCCCAGCCGCGATCCTCTTGGGTGACGATGCCGTGATCGCCGGAAAAAGTGTCGGTGACTTTCTTTAGGAAATTCAGCCGGTCGAGAAAATGACTCATAGCAATTGACCTCGGATGAAACGTAGGTTGGGTTAGGCCGTCAGGCCGTAACCCAACAGGGTTATGGTTATGCGCCCCATGTTGGGTTACGCGCTGCGCGCTAACCCAACCTACTATTACTCCCTGATTAACAAGGTTTCTCCGCCCCTTTACGGGCGTAGTACCACCAGTTGATGGCGATGTTGAACAGATAAAACACTGCCGCACCGTAGAAGAAGGCGTTGGGCGAGCCGGTCGAAGCGAACGACCAGCCGATCAGCATCCCGAAGATGAAGGGGCCGAACGAAGCCATCGCCGCCGTCCAGCCGATGATGCCGCCGGCCTGGCGCGGCTCGAAGATCATTGGCATCTGCTTGAAGGTGCTGGCGTTGCCGAACCCGCTGAAGAAGAACACGCCCAGCATCATTCCAACGAACAGCGAGAACTGCTCCATTCCAGTCGTCGGATCCGGATGGGTGTAGAAAGTCACGCCGATGGTGCAGGCCAACAGACCGATGCCCGACCAGTGCGTGACAATGGCTCCGCCCAGCTTGTCAGAGATCGGGCCGGCGATGACGCGGGCGGCGGCGCCGACCAGCGGGCCGAGGAAGGCGTAGGTCAGCGGATCGGGGCCACCGGGTAGACCAGTGTAAAGTTGTTTGATCATCAACGGGAAGGTGGCGGCAAAGCCGGAGAACGAACCGAAGGTCATGATGTACAGCGAGGTCATCCAAAACCCGTGGATGTTGCTGGGGTGGAAGATGTCGAGTTGTTCCCGGAAATTGGCTCGCACCGGCACCGACTTCAGCATGAACCAGGCCGCGATGGCGAACACCACGATGAACGGCACGTAGATCAACGCCGCGTTTTGCAACCACATCGGCTTGGTAGCGGCGCCCGGCACGGAAGGAATAAAGGTTTGAGACGCGCCGGCCAGCGTACCGAACAGGGCGAAACCGATGATCCACGGCGTCACGAACTGCACCACGCTAACCCCGAAATTGCCGATGCCGGCCTGAATCGCCAGCGCCGTACCCTGGAGCCGCTTCGGGAAAAACAAGCTGGTCGAGGGCATGAATGACGAGAAATTACCGCCGCCCAAGCCGGCCAGGAAAGACAGCAAAAGCAGTACCCAATAAGGCGTAGTCGGGTCCTGAATCGCGTAGAACCAGCCCAGCGCCGGAATCAGCAGCGACAGGGTCGAGAAGGTCACCACGTGGCGGGTGCCGTACAGCGGAACCAGGAAGGTGTGAATGGCGCGCAGAATACCGGCGGCCAGCCCCGGCATCGCCGCCAGCCAGAACAACTGGTTCGGCGTCAGTTTGAAGCCGATGTTGGGCAGGCGCACCACCAGGGCGCTAACCACGAACCAGACGATGAACGCCATCATCAGGTTCAAGGTGGTGATGGTCAGTGTCTTCCAGGCCAGCGGCTTGCCGGTGGTTTCCCAGAACGCCGGGTCTTCCGGAGTCCAGGTACTCAACCAGGTGCGGGGGTTGTGTTCGGACATATCGTTTTCGTGCTCCAGTCGCGGAAAAGAAATTTATTGGATTCGGTAAATCCCCCCGGCTTCGCCACCCCCCTTTTCCAAAGGGGGGTTGGGGGGATTTCTCAGCAAGGCACCTCGGCTTCCTTGCGCGAATACCATTTCCAGGTGATCCACAGGCAACTCAGATAGAACAGGCTGAAGAAAATCAGCGCGCTCTGGAACCCGCCGGTCAGCCCGATGGACGTGCCATAGGCGATGGGGATGAAGAACCCGCCGAACGCGGCGACCGCCGAACTGAAGCCCAGCGTCGCGGCGGCCTCGGTGATTCCCATGCGCCGCGCCTGCTCCTGCGCCGCCTCGCCCTGGCCAGCCGCTTCCCGCTCGCGCAGGGTGCGGAAGATGGTCGGGATCATGCGGAAGGTGGAGCCGTTGCCGATGCCCGCGCCCAGGAACAGCACCAGGAACATCAGCACGAACCCCACCACGCTGCCGCCGCCCTCCGCGCCGGGCAGGAACAGCAGGGCGCCCAGCGGAGCCACCGCCATGACCACGAAGCTCCAGAAGGTGATCGCCGCGCCGCCCTGCCGGTCGGCCAGCCAGCCGCCGATGGGCCGCACCAGCGCCGCCAGCAGCGGGCCGATGAAGGCGAACTTGAAGGCGTCCACCGTCGGAAACTCGGTGTTGACCAGCATCGGGAAGGCGGCGGCCAGCCCGATGAACGAGCCGAAGGTGCCGGTGTAAAGCCAGCTCATCAACCACTGGTGCTTGTGCTTCATGATCGCCACCTGCTCGGCGAAGCCGGCCTTGACCCTGGCGATGTTGTCCATGCCGAAGTAAGCGGCGACGGCGGCGGCGACGATGAACGGCACCCAGATGAAGCCGGCGTTCTGCAACCAGATTTGCGTGGTCGCGCCGCTGTCATCGGTCAGATTCTGGGCGCTGCCGCCCAGAATCAACAACGCTCCGCCATAAATCGCAATCGGGGTGATCAACTGCGCCAGCCCGACGCCGAGGTTGCCGACGCCGGCATTCAGGCCCAGCGCGGTGCCTTGCATCCGCTGCGGGTAGAAGAAGCTGATGTTGGCCATGCTGGAGGAGAAGTTGCCCGCTCCCAGGCCGCACAGCAGGGCAATCACCACGAACACCGCGTAGTTGGTGTTGACGTCCTGCACCGCGACACCGATCCACAACGTCGGCAGCAGCAACAGGGCGGTGCTGAACACGGTCCAGTTGCGCCCGCCGAAGATCGGCACCACGAAGGAATACAGCACCCGGAACAACGCGCCGGACAGGCCGGGCAGCGCCGCCAGCCAGAACAACTGGTTCGGGGTGAACTGGAAGCCGACCTTGGGCAGCTTGACCACGATCACGCTCCACACCACCCAGACCGCGAAGGCCAGCAGCAGGGCAGGCATGGACAGCCACAGGTTGCGGTTGGCGACGCGCCGGCCCATCTGTTGCCAGAAGCCCTCGTCGTCCGGCCGCCAGTCCACCAGCAAATGCCGGCGACGATGCACCCGGTCGGCCAGTTCGGCGCCCGCCAGTTCGGCGCGAACGTCGGCGTGGCGGTCCAGAATGTCTTCGCGCTCGTTCTTCTCGGCCACCCAGGTCCAGAGCATGGTGACCACCACCAGCAGGAACATCAGCATGAAGCAACTGCTGCGCACGCCGATGGCGTCGGCGGCGACGCCGAACATGATCGGCAGGACGAAGCCGCCCAGGCCGCCGATGAGGCCGACAATGCCGCCGACCACGCCCATCTGGGTGGGATAATGATCGGCCAGGCTGCGATAGACGCTGGCCTTGCCGAAGCCCTGCGCCATGCCGACGACGAACACCAGCACCGTGAACAGGATGACGCCCACCGCCAGATTGACCGAGACTTCACCCTTGATGCCGTGAATGACCAGGGTGGTAGGCGGATAGCTGAGCAGGAACAGGCTAATCAGGCTGATCCACAGCACCCACCAGGTGACGGTGTTGCCGCCCCACTTGTCCGAAGCCCAGCCGCCCAGGGCGCGGATCGCGCCGGAAGGCAAGTCGAAGAAGATGGTCAGGAACGCGGCGGTGGCCAGCGGCAGGCCGTATTCGCCGACGTAGTACTTGGGCAGCCACAGCGCCAGCGCCACGAAACCGCCGAACACGAAGGCGTAAGCCAGGCCAAAGCGCCACACCCGGGGATCAACCAGCGGCATGAGCTGCTGGCCCAGGGACGGGCGGGGCCGATTCTCCTGTTCGCCCTTTTCGTGCAGCGGGTCGGTGTAGGTGAAGAACCAGAACAGCACGGCCATGACCACCATGGCGACGGCGTAAACCCTGGGCACCATCTGCCAGGCGCCGGTGGCGGCAATGATCATGGGGGCGATGAACTTGGTCAGCGAGGAACCGGCGTTGCCGGCGCCGAAAATGCCCATCGCCGTGCCCTGCCGCTCCTTGCTGAACCAGGCCGAGGTGTAGGCGATGCCGACCGCGAACGAACCGCCGGCCAGCCCGACGAACAGCCCCAGCACCAGGTATTGCCAGTACTCGGTGGCGTAGGAGACCAGCCAGGTCGGAATCGACACCAGGAGCATCTGGATGAAGAAAATGATCCGCCCGCCGTAGCGGTCGGTCAGGAGGCCCAGCGGCAGGCGCACCAGCGAACCAGTCAGGATCGGGGTGGCCACCAGCAGGCCGAATTCGGTTTCGTTGAGATTCAGTTCGGCCTTGATCTTGATCCCAATCACGGAAAACATGACCCACACGGCGAAATTCACCGCGAAGGCCATGGTGTTCATTGTTAGAACAGAAATTTGTTTTTTTTGAAGCGTAGCCATGGCGGACCTCGCGAAAATGCTGCGAGTGCGATATTACGCATACCAAAGGCTTAAACCTTGATATTTATCAAGGTTTATCAGTCACTTTTGGGAGGTCCGCAATGAAAATATACTACTTTGGAGGTATTCAGTTATTTTTATTCAAGTTTATGATTTATATTATTTTATTATAAATAAAACTTCGATTTTTAGGTGTTGTGGTTCGATTCTGGTAACTCTTTAGTGGTATCTCGGAATACCTAGTAAATTTTCACGGTCTTCCATTCGCAGGTTTGTAACCTTTAAAAACTATTTGTTCTTCATTATTTACGAAAACCGCTTCTGACCGCCCAGATCGCTGCCTCGACCCGCGACGCCAAATCCAGTTTGTGTAACAAATGTTTAACATGAACCTTCACAGTGCCCTCGGTGATTTTCAACTCGCGGGCGATCAGCTTGTTGCTGTGGCCCACGGCGATTAGCGCAAGAATCTCTCGTTCCCGCTCGGTGAGTCTGACGCTGTCCACCGGTTTGGGCTGGTTTTCACGGCGCAGAGCGTCAGCCAGGATCTCGGCAACCCGCTCGCCAAGCGCCATCCGGCCTTGCGCCGCGGCTTTGAGGCTGTCAAGCACCTCCTCGGGCTCCATGTCCTTGAGCAGATAGCCGTCGGCGCCGGCGCGCAGCGCCGCGACTACGTCGTCCTCGTGATCGGAAACGGTGAGGATGATCACCCGGGCGTCCGAATCGGCGGCCTTGAGCGCTTTCAGTGTGTCCAGCCCGCTCAAACCGCGCATATTCAGGTCCAATAGAATCAAATCGGGCTGGAGTCGGCGAGCCAGTTCCAGTCCCTGGCGGCCATCGCCGGCCTCGCCGACGACGCGCAGGGAGTCCTCGAGAGCGATGAGTTGCAAAATCCCCTTGCGCATCAATGGATGATCATCAATAACCAACACCGTCTGAACGTCGTCAAGCATGACTCGCCTCGTACTCGATCTCAGCCGCCAACCCCTGTTGGTTGGTCGGAACAAATCGTAGCCGCACCAGCAGACCACCGCCGGTCCGGGCTTGCAGCTCCAGCGCACCACCCAGACGCCGCGCCCGTTCGCGCATGATATTAAGGCCGAAATGGTTCTCGCGTTCGGGCTTGGCTGGCAAACCGACGCCATCGTCGCTGACGCCGATGATCGCCTCGCCGCCACGCGCGCCGCGCAACTGAACTACGATCCGACTGGCTCGGGCGTGCTGCACCGCGTTGTTCAGGGCTTCCCGCACGATCTGCATGACGTGAATCTGCTCGTTGGGACTGAGCGCGCACTGCCAGCCGGCGCAGTCCAGTTCAACAGGCAGCCGGCCACGCTTGCCAAACTCCTCGACCGTATCGCGCAGGCTGTCCTCCAGTCG
Organism: uncultured Candidatus Competibacteraceae bacterium; assembly: GCA_937872125.1. GTDB lineage: Bacteria > Pseudomonadota > Gammaproteobacteria > Competibacterales > Competibacteraceae > Contendibacter. The sequence continues at coordinate 6,474 of CALMNY010000101.1, forward strand.
CGGATGCTCCATCTTCAGGCGGAAGGTAGTGAGCAGTTCCCGCAACTGGCGGTAGGCGCTGCTCAGGCCCTCACGCAGTTCGGCGACGGTGTCGCGCACTTCGGGGGTCGGCTCCGCGCCACCGAGCAAGGTTTGCAGGCGGCTGATCTGGATCTTCAGATAAGACAGCGATTGCGCCAGGGAATCGTGCAGCTCGCGGGCGATAGCGTTGCGCTCCTCCAGCAGCGCCAGCCGCCGGCGATGCTCGGTCTGTTCGTTAGCCCGCAGCGCGGCAGCAATATTGAGCGCCACCGCTTCCAACAGGGGCAGTTGCCAGGCGGCGGCCGATTCCAGACCGGGATTGCGAACGATCAGCACGCCGAACTGCTGGTCCTGGTCCTTGACCGGGATCGAAAAGGTGTCGTTGTCCGCATCGAGCGGATGGGTGGCGCCATCCATCAAACAAACGTCGCAGTTCGGCCGCGTGCAAAATGATGGAACCGCCGTCGGACTTGGGCGGGCCGAGAAGACCTGGCTGGCCTGACGGGCGGCAGGCTGCATCAGGCAGAGCGTGACCGAACCCATGCCGGTCAGCTTTTCGATTTCCGCCAGCAGCGCCCGGTAGGTCGCTTCATCGGGGACCGACTCGCCGAGCCGCTGGGCGGTGCGGTACAGCAGCTCCAGCGAGCGGTTGCTGAGGCGCAGCGCCTGGGTCTGCTGTTCGACCCGCGCTTCCAGATCGGCATACATCGCCGACAGGTCAGCCGCCATCAGATTGAAGGCGTGACCCAGCACCCCCAGTTCGTCGTTGCCGACGTGGCTGGCGCGCACTGACAGATCGCCGCCGCGCGCCTTGCGCGCCAGCTCCACCAGTTCGCGCAGCGGCGCCACCACACCCGTGTGCAACTGGTACATGGCGGCGAAGATCAGCACCAGGGTCATGAACAGGGCCACGCCCTGCACGAGTCGCAACAGCAGGATTTTAGCCTCATTATCCTGCTCCAGCAGTTTGACGAAGGCGTCCAGCTTGGCGACGAAGTCGTCTACTTGGCTCAGGTAGGCGGCGGAAGAGAGATGACCGGTAGCGGAAGCTTTCAGGATCGGTTTCAGGGTCTCGCGCCAGAAGGTCTGAATGGTGTTGAGCGCCTGGTTGCGACGGTCGCCGGCGGCGGCGGCGATGGCGCCGGTCTGCCAGAGCCGCTCGAACCGGCGCTCGAATTCGCCAATTTCCCGGGCGACCGCCTCGATGTGGCTGGCCGCGTCGCCGACGGGATTTTGCAGGCGGGTGGCGATGCGGTAGGACTGCATGCGCAGCGAACCCGCCAGGTTGATCGCGGCGGCGTCGCCCTTGCTGGATTCGGCGATGAACACCGAGCTGATCATGCTCAGCAGCGCCAGCAGCACGATGCCGCCCATGGTCAGGCCGCTGCGAAAGATGATGGATTGATTGTTTTCCACGGGACGGTTCTCCCGTCGTCTACGGGACTGATTGAGTTGACAGTCTACCGTAATTCGCCGTTCAGGCCGGATGCGAAAATCGGGAAGATTCGCCGAAGTGAGGCGAGATGGCGCACTCCCGACCGTTCAGGAGCGTACACGCGATACCGGCTGAGCCGATGAGCGGATTAAGCTTGGTCTTTAGAAGCGGTTGTCAGGGTTGGCTTAACTGGTAAGCAATGCCCTTAGACAAGGTTTTCCTTCGGCACGCGCTTGAGAAAAGCCGCCCGATCCGGGGCCGTGGGAATATGCTCCGCCAAACGCTGATACAGCTCCTGGATCGTCTGGACCTTGCCGGCAGTCTGCTTGACCAAAACCTTGGCGATGGGGCCAAGGTAAACCGCCAAATCCCGCCGGGCGGTCTCCAGCGCAGTCTGCTCGAACGATCCCAGCGACCCGCTCATCTGACTGCTCATCACCGAAGCGCTGGTCACCGCCCCCAAGCCGGTCATGGCGCCGCCCAGCGCCGCCCGCATCCGTCGCCCAAACAGCAGGCGATCCTGCTCGCCAGGGATCGTCGCCATCAATTGCTGAACCAGTTCCACCGGGCTGCCGGCCTGGAGCGCGGTCCGGCGCACCAGTATCTTCGCCATCGGCCCCAGGACTTCGACCAACCACTGTTCAGCCTGCGCCAACAAAACCGGATCCCAACCTGGCGGCATATTGGGAGGGGGTGGCGCGGGCGCCTGAAGCGGCACGGGCTGAATCACGGTCGAAGCATCCGCGCCCGCCTCGCGTTCCACCAGCTTCAACCCTTCCAGCGCCGCGATGAACGCCTTGGCCTCCTGGAACCGATCCTGCGGCGCCTTGGCCAGCGCCCGCTCCAGCACGGCGTCCAGCTCCAGCGGTAGCCGGGGATTCAACGCCGTGGCCCGGCGCGGCGGTTCATTCAACACTTGATACATCAATTCGCTGGCGCCGCGCCCGTCAAAGGGTCGCACACCCGTCAGCAGTTCGAAAAACACCATGGCGGCGGCGTAAAGGTCAGTGCGCTGGTCGGTGTTCTCACCCCGAAACTGCTCAGGCGCCATGTAACTGGGGGTGCCCACCAGCATCCCGTTCTGAGTCAACCCGATGCCGGTTTCCAGCCGGGCGATGCCGAAATCAGTTACTTTAACCTGACCATCTGCCAGCAGGATGATGTTGCCGGGCTTGATGTCGCGGTGCACCACACCGGAAGCGTGCGCATGGCCGAGCGCGCGCAGCACCTGGATAACCACCGCCACGGCGTTGGCCAGCGGCAACGGCTTGCGTTCCTTCAGGTAATCGCGCAATTCCCGGCCTTGCACGTATTCCATGACGATATAGGGCGCGTTTTCTTCCTCACCGTATTCGAACACCGTAACGATGTTAGGGTGCAAGCAACGGCCAGCAGCCCGCACTTCCCGACGGAACCGGGCCAGCCATTCCACCCCTTCCTCGCCCTGCAACAGGCGGCGGTGGATGGTTTTGATCGCAACCGGGCGATCAATCGCAGCATCGTACCCCAGATAGACCACCCCCATCGCACCGCGGCCCAGCAGGCCAGTGACGCGGTAACGGCCGATGCGTGGTGGCAGGGTGACGCTGGTCTCGCCGCTAGCGCTCATCTCCTCTCCCTTACTCGCCCAGCATCTTCATGGCGTTTTCCAGGCTCAACCGCATCCGGTTGAATGATTGCGACAAAGACGAAATTTCATCCTTACCCGGCCGCACGTATTCGGGTACATCCGGCTTGCCCATGCTGACCTCGTTAGCGATAACGGCCATCCGTGTCACCGGCCGAATCACCACAAAATGCAGCAGGATATTGAGCAGCGCCAGCAACAGCGCGAAGACGCCACCCAGCAGGATCAGGAACGTAGTGAAGGTCTGTTGCGCCCGCTCCAGGGGTACTGACATCGGTACCGTGACGACCTGGGCGCCGATAATTTCATTCAGCTTCCAGCCAAAGCCGTTGTTGACGCCGTAGATGTCCGTCATGGTTTTAGGAGCGTCCTCGACCTTGCCGTGGCAGGTGAGACAACCTTCGTCGTAGATGCCCAGCGGCCGCGCCAGATTGAGCATCCGCCCGGTCGGGGTATCTCGCTCGATGATCAGTTCCGTGCGCTCGGGGTTATTGCGAAATTCGTGGATGATGTCTGTTTCCCAGTCGGTAGCCCGGTCGTTGGGGTTGGTGGGATTGAGCGCCGCCTCCTTGTACGTGTATTCGGGAAACTGGGTTCGCAGCGCCTTGAAGCTCTGCCCTGCCGCGTAGGCCGAAACCGTTTGTGGTAAAAATTGTCGTTTCATCTGCAAGGTCAACAGCGGCTTGATCTGTTCGGCGGTGTAGGCGCGGGCGCCCAGCGCGCTCTCAAGCATGATGCGCGCGTTCTGAATCACTTCCTCGCGAGCGTTATCCTTCAGAATGCGGTCAGACAAGTACGCCGCCAGCGCCAGGCCGACTACGAAAGCCAGCAGGAGAACCAGGTTGAATTTCATGCGCAAACCCATGGGCAACCTCCTGAAAACTCCAAGGATGACAATCGGGTTCAGCCGGTGGGCTGGCAACCCTCGGTGAAACGGTCGTGCGCTCGGCTGAATCCGGCCAGGCTGAACCGCACGGAGAAAGATTGAGTCGCCGGCCAGGTCGGCCAGAACCGCAAATGCACGGCCACTTGTTTGCCCACTCGGAAGCGCTCGATCAGCCGGGGCACATCCCGGTCGAAGACCAGAACCATCTTTTTATGGATGATCTGGCTGCCCTGGATCAGCGGCTCCGTATCCACTTCCAGCCGCAGATCGTTAAAGGAGTCATCCAGCTCGGATTCAGTGATCACCCGCAAGTTCGCGCCATCCACCACCAGAAAGACTGGCGTGGCATCGTAGCCGTCGGTGGTGATCACCGCATCGCTGACCAGCAGACAACGGGATTGCCGGGTGACGGGATCGGGCCGCACAACGGCGTTCCACGCCGCCTCCGCCAGAGCGGGCGCCAGTCCGGCGCCCAAGCCCACCGCGACCAGCAACTCAAGCCAGCCGCGCGCCACAAAATTGTTCGGTTTGTTGGCCAACACGGTATCTATCCTCCATTCCGGTTATAGTAACGCCCGGTACGACTACGCCCGCCAGAGGCCCGATGCTACCCGCCAATTCCGACCCAACCCTGATTTTCGCCAGCGATGGCAAAACAATCCATAGCTTGCGCCTGAGCGTACAAGCGGACGATTCGCCGGTCCTGCTGGACGCAGCCGGCGCCTCCCTGGCTCCCTGGGAAGTGGAGTTGCTGCGCTGGCCACCCGAAGCTGAAGCGGCGTTGCGGCGCGGCGGCTATCTTCCCGTCCAGCCGGTGGATATGGAGCTTTGGTGCCACTGCGCCGACTGAAGGACGCCGTTGATTTCCTACCGACTCGCTAGGAAATTATTGGCCATTTTTCTGCTAACCGCCACCTTTAAATGATCGGTTTTTTCCATGGAACTCCTTTCCGACCTGTTCTCCTTCTTCCTGCACCTCGACCGCCACCTGGCCGAACTGGCCGGCCAGTTCGGCCACTGGCTCTACGGCATCCTGTTTCTGATCGTTTTTTGTGAAACCGGACTGGTAGTCACCCCGTTCCTTCCCGGTGATTCGCTGCTGTTCGCGTCCGGTGCCCTGGCCGCAGTGGGATCACTGAACATCCATGCTCTGTTCTTGTTACTGACTGTCGCCGCTATCCTTGGCGATACAGTCAATTACGCCGCCGGCCACTATTTCGGCGAGAAGGTGTTCAGCTCCGACGCCCGGGTGCTCAAACAGGAATATCTGGATCGTACCCATGCGTTTTTCGAGCGCCATGGTGGCAAGACCATTGTCATCGCCCGCTTTGTACCGATTATTCGCACCTTCGCCCCGTTCGTAGCCGGCGCCGGCCGCATGACCTACCGGCACTTTCTGTTCTACAACGTAACCGGTGCTATCGCCTGGACCGCCTCCTTCCTGTATGGTGGCTATTTCTTTGGTAATCTGCCGTTTGTCAAACAGAATTTCAGCCTGGTCATCCTGGCTATCATCATCCTGTCGCTGATGCCGGGGGTGGTGGAGTACTGGCGGCATCGGCGCGCGGCCGCCAAAGCTGGTTAGGCGCGCAGTATTCAACCCGATCTGCCGGGTTATAATCAGAACTTAACGGGATGCCCACATCAAAACCAATCTACCTTATCCCCACACACGCCAATGGAGCCCAAGCCATGAGCCAAACCTGCCGTATCGAACTGGACGGTCAGTCCTACGAATTCCCTACTGTCGAGGGAACTGAACGCGAACTGGCGGTCGACATCAGTGCGTTGCGCGACCGCACCGGCTATATCACCCTGGACGACGGGTATGGCAACACCGGCTC